>DCSW01000082.1 GCA_002325825.1 Collimonas sp. UBA1456 | reverse complement strand
TTTAAAATATTTTAAACAGGCTCTAAGGGCGGCGCTCAGGCAGATTACCCACTATTTGAATTGACGACATAAATTCTTTATCTCGAACCCTGTTGATCGGCCTGCGCCAGAAAAATGAATCTTTGTGGACCAACGGCATCAGCATCAAGCAGAATACAATGTATATGGCCGAGATCTTGAAGCACTGTCAGATAGTGGCTTTTGTGCATCTGATTACGAATTTATATTTTTGCCGTCAATAGCACGCAGATATTCTCCAACGGTATTAATTAAAATTTGACATTCCTGGTGCTGCTGCGGCACAGTTGACAAGGTGTTTCTGTTAAATGGCGGTGACCTGGATCACATGCCGGCAGAGATGGGACTGGATCTTCTCGACGTACCGATTGATAGCGCTCGGAATATCGGGGAGGTACCCAGACTGCCCGCTCGTAGTCAGCCCGCGAACGGAATTCCAGGCGGCGGACACCGCCAACCTTTCTTAAACATCACCTCTTCTACATTTACGCATTCTCGCAATAAAAATACTGCGTATTTAACCAGTTTTTCTGTATTATTAAGTGATTTATATTTAATTAAGCCATACTCCGATGATAGGTCGTATTTCAGGCATTCTGCTCGAAAAAAATCCCCCTCAATTGTTGATCGATTGCAACGGTGTCGGCTACGACGTCGGAGTGCCGATGAGTACTTTCTACAACCTACCGGAACTCGGTAAAAAAGTCGCATTATTAACACATCTGGCGATACGCGAAGATGCGCACGTTTTGTATGGTTTTGGTAGCGAGGAAGAGCGAAATGTGTTCAAGCAGCTAATCAAGATCAGTGGTGTTGGTGCTCGCACTGCGCTTTCTATCCTGTCAGGTATGTTGGTACGGGATCTGGCCCAGGCTGTAACATTGCAGGAGGTTGAGCGGCTGACTAAAGTACCTGGCATAGGCAAGAAAACAGCAGAACGTTTATTGCTAGAGTTGAAGGGCAAGTTGGGGCCGGTAGGTAGCCCGCATAGCAATGACGCCAGCGGGGATATCCTGAATGCTCTGATTGCACTTGGCTATTTAGATAAGGAAGCAATGCTGGCGCTCAAACAATTGCCGACCGATGCGACGGTGTCGGAGGGTATCAGGCTGGCATTGAAGACGCTGTCGAAGCTATAGCGCCAACTCGTAGGGTCGTGCCACAAGCGAGGAATTTTTATCTTTTATTGGGGCAGTTAAGTTTTTCCTAGATTTAATCGTCGCACTCTGGCTACAATCCGATTATGAGTATCCAAACCGACGATTTCACAGAGCAACGCATTATTGCCGCTACGCCTGCTTCGTCTAACGAAGAAGCGATCGAACGCGCTTTGCGTCCTAAGCAGCTGGATGAGTACATAGGCCAGGAAAAGATACGTGACCAGTTGCAGATATTTATCGCCGCTGCACGGCAACGGCGCGAGGCGCTGGATCACACCTTGCTATTCGGCCCGCCAGGCTTGGGTAAGACCACCCTGGCGCATATCATTGCGCGCGAAATGGGTGTCAATCTGCGCCAGACTTCGGGACCGGTACTTGAGCGCGCCGGCGATCTGGCAGCATTACTGACCAATCTTGAGGTGAACGATGTTCTGTTTATCGATGAAATTCACCGTTTGTCGCCGGCGGTAGAAGAAATTATGTATCCGGCATTGGAGGATTATCAGATTGATATTATGATCGGCGAAGGGCCGGCAGCCAGATCAGTGCGCCTGGATTTGCAACCATTTACGCTGGTCGGTGCGACAACGCGTGCTGGCATGCTGACTAATCCGCTACGTGATCGTTTCGGCATTGTCGCCCGACTTGAGTTTTATACACCGTCGCAGCTGAGCAAGATTGTCACCCGTAGCTCGTCATTGCTGGGCGCGCCGATTGTCGATGACGGAGCATTCGAAATTGCCAAGCGCAGCCGCGGTACTCCGCGTATCGCCAACCGTTTGTTGCGGCGGGTGCGCGATTATGCGGAAGTCAAAGGCAATGGTGAAATTACCAAGACGATAGCCGATGCTGCCCTGATAATGCTTGATGTCGATCCGGTGGGTTTCGACATCATGGATCGGAAGCTGCTGGAAGCGGTGCTGTTCAAGTTTGGCGGCGGCCCTGTTGGCCTGGATAATCTAGCGGCCGCTATCGGCGAAGAGCGCGACACGATCGAAGACGTGCTGGAGCCGTATCTTATTCAGCAGGGATATTTACAACGGACGCCACGTGGTCGTATTGCAACACCGGCAGCATATAGCCATTTTGGGAGCGTGGCGCCAAGAATTGGGCCGAATGGCGAATTGTGGGGACAAAATTAATTCGCAGCCGCTCACGGATGAGTGAGCCACACTAGCCTGCAGCAATGTAACGCTGTCTCAACGTGATCAAGGAGATTTTGTACCGAGTTGCAGACCGGTTACAGATAAAGTTAGTCCTGGTGACCAATAACTTGTTGCAGGTCCCACCGTCGAGCTTCATTAGGTAAATCCAGGTACCATTAGGTTTTGGTGTAGCAGATCAAGGGATTGATCGTTTGCTGCAAGCTGGTGATTATCGATGACATTCGGTAATCACCCCACCATTTGTCAGTCCAGAGCCATTTCGTCGCAAATTCTTGAGCCCCCATCGACGTATTCGAACAGATGATGTATTAGGGTCCGTTGTCAAGGCGGATTGCCATCGGCCTTTCCCCGCTATTCAATAATTTTGTCAAGCGATCGAATGAAGCGTGCTGCCAGCAGGGAGAAATCGACGTTAATGCCTAAACCTTCCCGATTAAAGTCATCAATCACGTTGANNGGATGCTGCGCCCGTCCCACAGCCGGCAGGTGAAGTCGCGAGCGACAAGGGCTGGGGGTGTATCGGCTGGAGTCAATCGCCTATTTCCGATGAACTATAAGTTATATCTACCTGAAGAGCCTCCAGCCATACTTCCTAGTGGATCTGTGCCCCCGTCAAGTAGTCATTAAGAATGTAGAGTCTTCTGCCTGTTTCCGATACGATTTTGGCGGCAACTTACCCAGTGCTGGATGTGAGCGTTGTTCGTTGTAGACTGTGATCCAGTTGTTGGTAATCTAGTGAACTTGATCAAAATCTTCAAACAG
>DCSW01000049.1 GCA_002325825.1 Collimonas sp. UBA1456 | reverse complement strand
ATATTGAAAAGGTGTTAAAAGATTACAAGCCATTGTTTACACTTATACCAACAAGCAACGGCAAGTTCCGTAAGCAAATTCGAAGCAAATATGAGACCCCTGCCCCACGACCGCCATCATTAAATTATGCATACCAACTGTCGTCAGGTGAGCAAGGAGTCACCATGAAAGCGCAGTGAATTCATGGCCCCGGCGGCAGAAGCAATGCCGACCAATCAATGTCTGGAACGACCTGATGTTCAAGGCCGAGGAAATGATGAGCACATCAGCACAAGTAATCGGCCACCGCACTGCCCGCATGGCCATGGCACGCCCGGCATCAATGCAGCGCGCGACCAGCGTGAATTCGATCTAATGAGTCGTAAAAAAATCAAGACAGCAACGGAATCCGTGCATGTCATGGCAATCCACATGCCCGGCCTGCACCAGGAATTTGTTCAGGCTCGGCATGCTATATGTCAGCTTAGGAAAGCTGATCAGGTTGTTAAAGAGTTCGAAACCGAAAAACCTTGTTTCCGAAATCATCATCATATATGGATTTTTTGATTAAAGAAATTACAAAATAAGAGAGCTGATATACTGAAAAAGTTTCTAAAATTGCTGATGTGTACGCCGACCGTCATTATCGCGACAGGCTGTACCGCTCCCACCAAACAAATCGACTATACGGCGTTCAAACAAAGTCGCCGCAAGACTATTCTGAGTCTACCACCGCTGAACGAATCGCTTTACATCAAAGCAACCTACAGCATGCTTTCGCAAATAAGTTACCTACTGGGAGAGGCTGGCTACTATGTCTTGCCGGTCGCGGTGTCCGACGAAACTCTCAAGCAAAATGGCATGTCCAGCGCAAGCGCGATATTCATGCGATTGCACCAGCAAAAATAAGGAGAATTTTCGGCGCAGATGCGGTCACTATATGTGACCGTAAGCAGGTATGGCTCTATCTATAACGTCATCAACAGCGAGGTTGTAGTCACTGCAAATACCAAACTGCTAGACTTGAAATCCGGCAATGATCTATGATCCCACACTGCCTCTGCCTCGAGCAACGAAGGCGGGCATAATTCCGGCGGTGGCCTTATCGGTGCTTTAATTTCGGCGGCAAGCAATCAGATTGCGAATAATCTTTCTGACAAAGGATTCGACATTGCCGTTATAACAAGCCAGAGATTGCTATCGACCAAATAACCTAACGGCATCTTTTATGGGCCACATTCACCAAAGTATGGCACGGATTAGCCGGCCGCAAGCCCAACCAGAACCATACTAGATTGTGCAATTGCGTTCACATTCTTGAGTGAACGGCAAAAAAATATACCGATCGGCGATGCTGATCGGTATAACCCCAACAGAGACTCGACAACAACCAGCATCATCGCCTCTTGTCAACAACGCATCAACCACCTGCATTGATTACTATCAACCAGAGCTATACTTTGCGCTGCTGGTAACATTCTGCTGTAACCCGCTGCTAGATTGTGGTTTTCTCTCTTTCTGTCATGAAAATACAATGAGCAACATCATTGATGGTACGACCACAGCCACGGTAGACATAGTCGAATATGATGAAACAGACGGCAACACATATGGTATCGGAGCGTTGCGGTGAAGACTCAGACATGCTGACCTTTATCCAGACCAGGATAATGCACGGCGATGACGCGCGCATTGGCCTCCAGCATCCGCGCTACCGCCAGCGCACTGGCGCTATTACGTTCCATACACAGTGCAATGGTTTTCGAACCACGGTAATATGATGAGAAACCTCGGGCCCGAGCGCCACGCCGAAATTGCGTAGACTTTTGGCGCTAATGTGCGCCAGTATTCATTACGCTTCGGAATTGCGCTTGTAAGCATCGTAGATATTAGGAAAACGACTCCAGTCAAACACGCAGGTATCGGTCAACGTCCCGCCCAGCGCATTGCCATGACCGCCAATCGATTTGATCAGCGAACTGAGCGCCAGATCGGCGCCAACCACCTTCGGTTGAAACAGGTACGGTGAGGTCATCGTATTGTCGACCACGAACAGGATACCACGCGCGGCATAGCTCGCCGATGTGCCTGAGAGCGACAATCTTGGTGCGCGGATTGGCAATGGTTTCAACAAACAACATACGGGTCGCAGGCGTCAACGTCGCCTTCACCCACACCACATCAGTGGCGTCAATCATGCTTACCTTGCCGCCTTGTGTGCCAAAGGTTGACCAGATAGTCGCGATATTTCCAAATAAAAGTACCGACGACACCACATGGTTATCTTCGAACAACAAGGTCTTGATCAATGCGTCGATTGCCGCCATGCCGGAAGCTAAAAAGATAGTGCCGAGGCCGCCCTAAATCTCACAATATGTAAAAACTAATCAACCTGCGCCGAAATCAAGTTCAATTGCGAACGCACCGCTTCCTCAGCGTCAGGTCTCGAATTATTCCGCGCAAACTCGATGCGATCGAGGTAGTCACGCGAAATATCGCCGGTGATGTAATTGCCGTCAAAGCAGGATGCTTCGAAATTCAGTAACAGCGGGTTGACGTCGGTGATTGATTGGCGCAATGCATCGATATCCTGATACACCAAAGCATCTGCGGCAATTTCGCGGCAGACTTCTTCGTCAGTGCGTCCATATGCAATCAGCTCGCCGCGAGTCGGCATATCGATGCCGTAGACATTGGGGAACTTGACCGGTGGCGCCGCCGAAGCAAAGATCACGCGCTTGGCACCAGAGTCGCGCGCCATTTGCACGATCTCACGGCTGGTTGTACCGCGCACGATAGAGTCATCGACCAGTAACACGGTCTTACCCTTGAATTCAGATGCGATCGCATTCAATTTCTGACGTACCGATTTCTTGCGAATCGCTTGCCCGGGCATCAGAAAGGTACGGCCGATGTAACGGTTCTTGATAAAGCCTTCGCGATACTCTATGCCCAACTTGAACGCCAGCTGGATCGCTGCCGGGCGAGACGAATCAGGAATCGGCATGACTACATCGATGTCACCGCTACGGAACTCTTGCTTGATTTTGTCAGCAAGGTACTCGCCCATTTTCACACGCGTGGCATATACCGACGCACCGTGGATGATCGAATCAGGACGCGCCAGGTAGACGAACTCAAACGCACATGGGTTCAGCGTTGGATTTTCGGCGCACTGCTGATTGTACATCTGACCGTCGATATCGATGAAAATGGCTTCGCCAGGCATGATATCGCGCAGGAAGCGGAAACCCAGACCTTCTAGCGCCACCGATTCGCTGGCAATTACATACTCGGTGCCCTTGTCGGTTTCATTGGTGCCGATGCACAGCGGACGAATGCCGTAAGGATCGCGGAAAGCCAGCAAACCATAGCGGGCAATTTGCGCTACCACCGCATAGGAACCGCGCACCCGCTTGTGAACATTGGCGACGGACTGAAACAGCACGCCCGGATCGAGCGAATAGCCGGTCGTCGCTTGCTGCATCTCATGCGCGAGCACGTTCAGCAACACTTCAGTATCGGAATCAGTATTGATGTGCCGACGATCGTTATCGAACATCTCGACCTTCAACCGCTCGGCGTTGGTCAGGTTGCCGTTGTGCGCCAGAATGATCCCGAACGGCGCGTTGACGTAAAACGGTTGCGCTTCTTCCGCACTGGCCGTGCCAGCGGTGGGGTAACGTACCTGGCCAATGCCGTAGTTACCCGGCAGCGAGCGCATGTTGCGGGTTCGGAAGACGTCGCGCACCAGGCCGTTAGCCTTGTGCATGAAAAATCCATTACCGTGATTGGTTGCGATACCCGCCGCATCCTGACCGCGATGTTGTAAAAGCAACAGCGCGTCATAAATGAGTTGATTAGCGGGATTGTGGGAAGCGATGCCAACTATGCCACACATGGTGGACTCCTAAACAATAAATAATTCGTCACAGCTTAATGGATTCGACGTGAAGACACGGGCAATCCATGACAGTAAATTCAAAACTTCAAATGGCTTGCGAAAGCTCCTGGCAAATACGGCACGATGGCGCGTGCAGCGATTTCCGCAAAGGAACTTAGCATCGCATCGCGCCACAACAGGCTGTTGTAGTATTGCCGTAACACCACACACTAACACCACCGCCAGCACGATGACTAAGCCAAGCGCCAGTCCGAATACGACACCAAGTCCATGATGGACCGCCCCAAGACCGCTGGTCTTAATCAGGATATTGAGCATCATACTCAACAACATGATTAGTAACCTTACGCCAATAAACAGCGCGAGGAAAGCCGCAATTAATCGCGTTACGTTTCCAGGAATGACGTCGGGAAGCAATTCTGCCAACATTTCACCATATGTGTTGGCCACCACCAATGCGATGATCCAACTCGTCAGCTAAAGAATCTCCCTCACCACACTGTGCAAAGTGCTGATCACCGCCGTGCAAATCAACACGAACAACACCAGATAGGTGGAAATTGTCACGCGGTCTGGAGGTTCGGAGTTTTTAGCGAATTATTTATATGGCGTAAGTGAGGCAAAAATCAAGCTGGGCGCACAAGATCGCTTCAGCTTGATGAAATCAGACACCGGCTATTCTTTATTGTTAGCCCTAATCCTGGATAAAATTTCCGTTCAAGCCGAGCTTGGCAAGCTCGGCACACGCCTTTTCAGCATCCTCTTTGCTATCAAACGGACCAACACGGATGCGGATGCGTTCGCCGTTTGTAGTCGACACTTTTTGCTCGTATGAACGGATGCCGGCTTCTTTCAGTTTGCTCTGCAATTCATCGACCCTATCCTGCGACTCCAACGCTGCGACCTGCAGCACGAATTTGCCAAGTTTTTTCTCCGATGCGGTTACGGTTGCGGGCACGGCATCAGCGTGACCATAGAGGATCGCCAATGCACGCGCTGAGTCGTCGCTTCTATTGACGACCGACTTCGCCTTGACTTCGGCCTTCGACTTGGTCTCCGATTTGACTTCCGATTTAGGCGCAACCAAATTTGGCGTCGCCACTGATGGCGGTAACACAGCAAGACTATCAGGGGCCGGTTTCACCACGGCGCTTTCCGGCAGCGTTGCTGGCGTGGTTGGAGGTGCAGCAACCGGCGGCAAGCTACTGACCGGTTCAACGATTTCTTCGCGCTTATCCAGGCCGTTGCTGCCGACAGATACTGCGGTGTCGGAAAAAGCACTGACTTCGGACTTGTCGCGCGAAGGTATCTGAATCGCTATGTCATCCGCCAGGAGTTTGGGCTCCGAATCGAGGATCATCGGCAAAATGATCACTACCGTTAGCACCAATGCCACAGCACCAATCAAGCGACGACGGGCACGCTTCTTTTCCGGCAGCGCCGGATCGACTGCTTCGTTCTGTTGACTTGCCGTCTTGCTGGTTCGCGCTTTGCGGGCACGCAAGGGAATCTCTGCCTGGCTGGCATCCTGGCCGACTCCGGCATCGGCCCGAGAACGGTAAACGCCCTGATCCTGGTCGGTTTTCTGCTTGTTTTTGCGAAAAGAAGAGAATAAACCCATGCGATATATTTTGCTAGTTGGTGCGGTCGAATCGGATCCGCTTGAAAATTAGGATTTTCTCAATTGCATGACGCCGGCCACAGTCAGGAATGATCCGAAAACCACGATTCTATCATTCTCACCTGCCCTGCTTAATGCATTTACGTAGGCTGCCTCCGGCGACCCGAATGAAAGCACGCTGGACTCCGTATTGGCGCCGCCTGCGACGGGAATACCCGCCTCGGATAAGCGCTGCACCAATTGCTCGCCGGTGGCCGCACGTGGTAATGGCAACGCTGTCAGGCACCAATGGTCGATACGGTCCTTCAACTGCGCGACGATGCCTTCAATATCTTTATCCAGCATAGCTCCGAACACCGCATAGGTATATGGATGAAAGCCCATGTTATCCAAATTCTGCGCCAGCGTCGCCGCAGCATGCGGATTATGGGCGACATCGAGAATCACCAGCGGCTGCCCCGGCAAAACCTGAAAACGCCCTGGAAGATCCATCATCGCGAAACCGTTGCGCACGTCTTGCGCGACAACCGGCAAACGATCACGCAGCACTTCCAACGCCGCCAATGCAGCCGATGCGTTGAGCAACTGATTGGCGCCACGCAGACTAGGATAACCCAATGAGTTGCGACGTTGGCCGCGGCCACCATAGTTCCATTGCTGCTTATCGCCGGTATAGTTGAAATCGCGGCCCATCAGCCAAAGATCCGCGCCGATAGCATTCGCATGATCGATAAGTGATTGCGGCGCTATCGGATCGCTACAGATCGCTGCTTTTCCGGTGCGGAAAATCCCGGCCTTTTCAAAGCCGATTTTCTCGCGTGTATCGCCCAGATAATCGGTGTGATCGATATCGACACTGGTGACGATGGAAACATCCGCATCGACAATATTGACGGCATCTAGCCGGCCGCCAAGCCCGACTTCGAGGATCACCACATCGAGATCAACATTGGCCAACAAATGCATGATGGCCAGGGTAGTGAATTCGAAATAGGTTAGTGAGATATCGCCACGCTGCGCTTCGACCAATTCAAAACTGGCGATCAGCGCTGCATCCGAGGCCGATTCGCCACCGATGCGGGCGCGCTCGTTGAACTCCAGAAAGTGCGGCTTGGTATATAGCCCGACCTTGTAGCCTGCACGCAGCAGAATAGACTCCAGCATCGCACAGGTCGATCCCTTGCCATTGGTACCTGCTACCATGATGACCGGGCAGGACAATTGCAACTGCAGCCGCTTCTTCACCTGAATCACCCGATCAAGGCTCATATTTATGGTCTTGAGATGGCATGACTCAAGCAATGTGAGCCAGTCGGTAAGCGTTACCACCGTAGGCGGCATATTTGGCATATGAAAATTCAGCAAAAACCTGCTCCAGCAACTAAAAAATTGCAACTGCAATGCACAATCTATGAGCCAACTTAAAAAACAAAAGGTCCGAACCGATAACAGTTCAGGCCATGAGCAGCACTGTTCACATCAAGCGACGGATTCGGTCGTCTGATCTTGCAACAAGGCCAACAAACGCGCGATCTCTTCGCGCATCTTGCGACGGTCGACAATCATGTCGACAGCGCCCTTGGTGATCAGGAATTCAGCACGTTGGAAGCCTTCCGGCAATTTTTCACGTACGGTATTCTCGATTACGCGCGGGCCAGCAAAACCGATCAGAGCTTTCGGCTCAGCGATCACGACGTCACCCATAAACGCAAACGACGCGGACACCCCGCCCATGGTCGGGTCGGTCAGCACACTAATGAAAGGCAGTTTCTTTTCCGACAACTTGGTCAGCATCGTTGTAGTCTTGGCCATTTGCATCAGCGAAAGTAATCCTTCCTGCATGCGCGCGCCGCCAGTGGCGGTGATGCAGATGAACGGTAATTTCTGTTCCAATGCAACCTGGGCGCCGCGCACAAAACGCTCGCCAACCACCGAACCCATCGAGCCGCCCATGAATTCAAATTCAAAGCAGGCTACCACGACCGGCAAACTCATGATGGAGCCGCAAAGCACGATCAGCGCATCGGTTTCGCCGGTCGCATCCATCGCCGCCTTGAGGCGATCCGAGTACTTTTTGCTATCCTTGAATTTGAGAGTATCGATCGGTAGGGTTTCCTGGCCGATTTCATAACGCCCACCTACGTCGAGCAACGCATCCAGGCGGTCGCGCGCACGGATACGCATATGATAACTACACTTCGGGCAAACGTGGATGTTTAACTCGAGATCGGTGCGATACAGAACCGCTTCGCAAGACGGACATTTGACCCACAATCCCTCAGGGATCGACTTTCGCGTTGTCGATTCGTTGCGCTGAATACGTGGGGGCAGTAACTTTTCTAGCCAGCTCATAGAGCGATCTCCTTCAGATTTTTTCTTACTAAACAGTTAAAACATGTTGGGCACTGATTTTAAGCACCGCCGCAGCGTAGCGAATTCCTATTTATGCACGATTGCTATTTTAACCACAAATTACGCATCCAGCGCCTTGCAGATTCCGGAAAGAAAATTTTCCACCGCTGCCAAAGCCTGCTCACGCGGCGTATTTTCCAGTTCCCGAATGATGCGGCTACCGATCACCACGTCATCCGAGACCTGCGCCACGACCTTGGCTGTAGTGGTATCGCGGATGTCAAAGCCAAGGCCAATCGGCAGATTGACATGCTTGCGGATTGCCGCCACACGCGCTGCGACTTCAGTCGTATCGATGTTGGTAGCGCCGGTTGTGCCCTTTAGCGAGATATAATAGGTGAACCAGCCCCCGACTTTAGCGACTTGCTCAATCCGTTTTTCAGTCGAGGTCGGCGCCAACAGGAAGATCTGCTCCATCCCGTTATCCTGCATCTTGGCAACAAATTCTTCGCACTCCTCAGGCGGATAGTCGACTACGATGGTGCCGTCGACGCCGGCCTCCCTAACTGCGACGATCAAGGCATCGACGCCCATCCACTCCAAAGGATTCGCATAGTCCATCAAGACTACCGGCGTAGTGCTGTGTTATCGCGATGGAATTCCCATATATAACCGAGCACGTCATGCAGACTGACGCCAAATTTCAGAGCCCGCGCGCAAGCGTGCCGGATTGACCGGCCCTTCCGCCATCGTATCGCAGAATGGTACGCCCAACGCAAGCATATCGGTACCGCCGCGGACCAGCGCATGCATCAGCGGCACAGTCAGTTCTGGCGCCGGATCGCCGGCGGTGATAAAAGGAATCAATCCTTTCTGGTAATTTTCGGAAAGAGCAGCCAATGTGGCTTGGATTCGAGACATAGATTTTTTTGATAGGGGGTTACGTCTGATTAATTACGTGTTTTTTGGTCCATAGCAAGCTTGAATAGTGGCTGCTGACAAGGCAGGAACTGGTCGTATTAGAGCAGTTTCAAACGCTCGGCGAGCGGTATGCATGTCCTTGTCGCCACGACCAAAAAGATTGGCGAGAATAATTTTATCTTTAGGCAAAGTCGCGGCCGGCTTAGTGGCATACGCCAGCACATGGCTTGATTCCAGCGCCGGGATAATCTAGGCCGAGTGCTTGCCACTATCCAAACCGTCGCCGGCGGCTTCAACGCCTACCAGGCGTACATTTTTGGTGATCGATGTACGGATAGAAAATTCCCATCGCGTTAGAACCGCCGCCAAGGCGGGTGATAACATGATCTGGCTGGCGTCCGGTCATTTCCGGCATCTGCATCAGGCACTAGTTGCAGATCACCGATTGGAAATCGCGCACCATCATCGGATACGGATGTGGGCCGGCGACGGTGCCGGTGATGTAGAACGTATCTCCGACGTTAGTGACCCAATCGCGCATTGCTTCATTGAGCGCATCCTTCAAAGGCTTGGAGCCGGACTCGACGGGCACTACCTTTGCCCCAAAAGGTTCATCCGATAGACATTCTACATTTGTCGCTTGACGTCTTCGCTACCCATGTAGATCACGCATCCAAGCTCGAAACGAGCGCAGATGGTAGCAGTGGCGACGCCGTGCTAACCAGCGTCAACTTCAGCGATTACACTCGGCTTACCCATGTGATTGGATAGCAGGACCTGGCCAATCACATTATTGATCTTGTGAGGGCCTATGTGGTTTAAATCTTCACGCTTGAAATAGATCTGCGTGCCGCCCATCTGTTCGGGCCAGTGCTTGGCATGATAGATCGGGCTGGGACGGCCGACATAGTGCTTCAGTTAGCTATGGGATTCGGCTAGAAATTGCGGCTCATTCTGATATTTGGCGTAGCGTAGAATTGTTGCAGCTTCTCCAGCGCCAGTCGCATTGTGCGCGCTCAAGACACCACTGAAAACAACCTGAGACGCAGGTTCTTTTGGGATGAGAGACTAATCAAATACCTTCCCACCGCCACCGTAACCTTCAACCAGCGTATCCAGCAGCAAACATGCAAATAAACGGCTACCTTAACGAACCGGCGCTGCCGCGACGATATCAACCAACTGCTCCGGTTCAACATTGATGAACAAACCGACGGTCGCTATGAAAGGTAGCACCATCGCTAACAAGCGGGCGGCGCGTTGCGGCGTCACATAACGCGGACTCTTCGGATAGAACACGAAACCAAGCGCGCCCGCTCCTGCGGCGATGACCGCCTGAACATTTCTCTCGCGAGTCAGTCCACAAATCTTGATTTTGGTACGGTGGCTCATGATACGCGGCATTTCATCTGGATTGAATCATGGAAAACAAGTTACTGCAGGCAGCCAATATACCACCTTACAAAAGTATTAAAAAAAACAACAAAATTGGCATAACGTCTACAGCCATGGTAGTAGCGGCGCCTGCTGTTGCGGCAATTGCCATTTCGGATCATATGCAACCCGCGCCAGATACAAGCCATCCGGCATAAACGTCGGCGCAGCACGACTGCGATCGCGTTGCTGCAACAGATCCGTAATCCATTCCGGGGGCTTACTGGCGCTGCCGGTATAAATCAGCGAACCGACGATGTTGCGCACCATGTGATGCAGGAATGCATTGGCGCGCAAACTGAAGACGATCAAATCGCCGCGTCGCTCAATGCGGATATCTTCCATTGTACGCACCGGCGATCTGGCCTGACATTCGCCCGCCCTGAACGCCGAAAAATCATGCGTGCCTACTAAGTAAGCTGCCGCTTCGCGCATCAGATCGACATCCAGCGATCGGAATACCCAACCGGCCTTCCCTTCAAGCAGCGCCGAGCGTACCGGATTGTTATACAGTAAATAATGATAGGTGCGCGCTGTTGCGCTGAAACGAGCGTGAAACTGGTGCTCCGGACTCGCATCCGAGACCTGCGATAATTCGCAAGACCAGCGCACCGCAATCGAAGGCGGCAGGAAAGCATTCAGGGAACGCACCCAGGAAAACGAATCGCGCGACAAATCGGTGTCGAAATGCACCACTTGCTCCAGTGCATGCACGCCGGAATCGGTACGGCCGGCACAGGTCGTATCTACCGCCGTCAGGGTGAGTTTTTGCAAGGCGCTTTCTAGCCGATCCTGCACGGTCTTACCGCTAGGCTGGGTCTGCCATCCATGCCATGGAGTGCCGTCGTACTGCACTCCGAGAACGATTCGCTTCAATGAAACTCCAGTCGTGAAAGAAATTAAAACGGGCGCGAGCATAGCGCTGTGCCCGCTAAAAAATATCAAGCTATTTTTTATACGGCTGTATTACTGTTTGTTTTTACTATTTGTTCCGCGAATTACAACTTGGCCAACAGCGCCTGGGCTGCTTGCACCTGCTCGCCGCTGCCACCTTTCAAGATTTCTTCCAGCAATTCGTGCGTACCTCCCTTGTCGCCAATTGTCTTGTAAGCGACCGCCAGGTCGAGCTTGGTCGCCATTTCAGGATCGGAGATTGTCGTGGCGACAGCGCCGGCCACTGCATGCACACCACCTGTGGCGACAGTCTTTGGAGCATGGGTCTGGAGCTCATTATAGAGATCCAGATCCATGCTGAAAGATTGAATTCCAGCGGCACCATCATCAGCTCCGCGTGCTGAACATACGTCGGCGTCACAAGTGCTTTGATTACCGACTTAATTTCTGCCAGAATATCAATATGCGCAACCGTTAGCTCGTAGGCTGGCCGCCGACCGGGAACTCCAGATCAGTCAATAACGGCACTGCCGCAGGAGTGGGAGCTGCTGTTTCAACGATCTGGACAGGGGTCGCAAGCACCGCTCTTGAACTCGGTGTCGAACTCGAAATTCAGCGAATCCAGCATCGATCTGCCGGCATCGTGAGCGGCAAACAACAGGACCGTGTTCTGATGAAATGTGTCCTCGGCGCCAAGCTCTTCGAGATCGAAATCGATATCATTGCCATGCGCTGGCGTTACAGCGACGTCCTTACCTAGTTCATTGTCTATCAGCGACTCCAGCAACTGCAGCGGTACGGTTTGGACCGTTCCTTGCGCTTCTGCCGCTTGCGTCTGGATAGACGCAGTCAACGAATTCGAATCCAGACCATTCATCAGCTGGGTAGGAGCAGCAATTGAAGCGGCTTTGGCGATCACCTGGTTCTACAAGCTTGCCGTTACCATACAACGGATTGGCCAGGTCGACATTCAGGCCGAGTGCCGCCGCCTGTTGCCAATCTTCGCCTTCGTTTCGGGTTGGCCGCACAACTCGCTGGCCAAGATCCCAAACGCACACGAATCCTATTGCGGTATTGCGGCTTATCTGGCTACGTAGGGCTTCCTTTAGGATTTTCTCTGCTTGTGCATCCCGGTCAGACAATGTAGACATCCGCCTCCGCCACAGAATCAACGTTGGTGTCGAGATGGCTTACTGAAGGCACGGAATTGGAATTGAAGATACTGTTCTTAGAGTCTACACTTTGGCCATCGGTTGAACCGAACAGTAAATTAATCTTCAAGCCGGAATTAGTGACCGGGCACCGCCGCTACTGTCGAGGAATGACTGCTGGCGCGCACGGTTGTGCCGATAGCTTAACAGGCCAAGGCCAGCCAGAAATGCAACCAATACGCCCCCGGACCGGCAACAACAATGGATTTTAGGGGCTGCTGGCAATGAGGCCTGGCTCAACTGGCGCCGGAGCTGCCACCTGCGGTTTGACCACCGACACTGCCGATGCTGCGGCACTGGCATATGCGGAAGCAATCTGTGCCGCAACCGGCGCAACGGCGGCCGTCGTCGTAGTTATAGGTTCTGCAGTTGCAGCAGTTGGGGCTGTTGTCGACACGGTTGCTGCAGTAGCTTTCACGCTGCTGGCCTGATTCTGCAGTTCAGCCAGATTTTTATTTCTTAATTCCAGCGTCTTTTGCAAATCGCTGACATTCTTCTCGAGTTCCATTGACGCGCGCCTCAGCCTCAGTTGCTGCTTTTTCACGAGCAATTTTTTGCGCTGCCGCGGCAGAGCCGGCAGCAGCTTTATTTGGTGCTGCCGGCCTCAACCTGACTAGCCAAGATATTGCTGTAGCCCTTGAAATTCTTGGATTGTGCCAGCACCACATTGCGGGCCTTCCGCATTACTGATACTACGCGCGCTATCAGCGTAAGGGATCGACAGAATCTGACTGAAGTGCAATCGATTCATATTCTTGCCAACGAAAGCGCCCTCGTTGCTGCAGTACAACGCCACCAGCATCTGGTCGAGGGGGAATACCGGATGACAATTGGTTCTGGCGCTGGCCAGCCTGGTCGAGCAATCAGGTGTATTCGCGAACCAGGCGCGACTTGGTACCGCCTAACTCCATCAATAGATCGACGAACGGCTCGTTCATCGCTTGACTAGAAGTGACGCGGACAAATTCGCAGCCGTTGCGCTGATCGATGGCGAACTGCGACGGCAGCAAAGCAAGATTGAAATCCATATTGGCTTGTTAATAAGTTTTAGTACTAGCAAGCTTTGCTACCAGCCCGGTGACTTCTGCACTGGAAATCAGCATTAAAACGCCGAAACCAGCGCTAGAGTAAGAGGCCTTAAGCCGGTGGAAATAATGTATTCGAAGAATACGTATGCATGTTGTGTGGCATTAGGACTATCCATTGGCGTCTATTAAATAACAAAGCTTGCTGAAAGCAAGTACCATACCCAGTTTTTCTAAAAATTAACAATTCGTTTGAAATACCGACGTGACAATCATCAATAAATGATGCATCGTGCGGCAACATACATCGAGCCCGCTTAGACCTTCATTGGGAAAGTATTGAGGGGACCATTTTGTAATTTAGCAAAAAATCATAATTACTGCGATAAATCAGGTATCGAGGACGATCCTAAGCATACGACGTAGCGGTTCGGAAGCACCCCACAATAATTGATCGCCAACGGTAAAAGCTGACAGATATTCGCCACCCATCTGTAATTTACGCAGACGACCAACAGGAATTGTCAGGCTACCGGTCACGGCGGCAGGCGTTAAGGCACGCATTGAGGCTTCGCGCTCGTTAGGCACCAGTTTCACCCATTGGTTGTTGCCGGCGATGATGTCATTGATTTCATCCAACGGCACGTCTTTCTTCAATTTAAGGGTCAACGCTTGCGAATGGCAGCGCATGGCGCCGATACGGACGCACAAACCATCCACAGGAATCGCCTTGCCGCCGTTGCTGAAGCCTTCACCGCGTCCAAGTATCTTGTTGGTTTCGGCGCCAGCCTTCCACTCTTCCTTCGACAAGCCGCCACCCAGATCTTTGTCAATCCAAGGGACCAGGTTGCCGCCGAGCGGTACACCGAAATGCTTAATTTCATCAGCCGACATGGAGTGCTGTTTGTCAAGCACTTTGCGATCAATTTCCAGGATGGCCGATTTTGGATCGTCCAGCAAGGCTTTGACTTCAGCGTTGATGGAACCGAACTGCGTCAGCAGCTCGCGCATGTGCTGCGCGCCGCAGCCGGATGCCGCCTGATAGGTCATCGACGTGATCCACTCGACCAGGTCATACTGAAACAGGCCGCCGAGGCCCATCATCATGCAGGAGACCGTGCAATTTCCGCCGATGTAGTTCTTGACACCGCGCTTTAGACCGTCCTTGATCACATCAAGATTAACCGGATCGAGCACGATGATGGCGTCGTCTTGCATGCGCAGCGTAGAATCAGCACCAATCCAATAACCGTCCCATCCGGCCGCCCGCAATTTTGGGGAAATCTCGCTGGTGTAATCGCCGCCTTGGCAGGTAATAATGATGTCGCATTTTTTCAACGCTTCAATATCGCCGGCATCTTTCAACGTTATTTCGTTTTTCGCCACTGCCGGTGCTTTACCGCCGACATTTGAAGTTGAAAAAAATACCGGTTCGATATAGGCGAAATCGCCCTCTTCTTGCATACGTTGCAACAAGACCGAACCCACCATGCCACGCCAACCTACCAAACCAACCAGTTTCATCATGACTCCCTAACAAAATCGGGGGAAAGCTCCCCAGTACCCCACGACAGACCCGCCTGCCAGTTTCTTTTTTTTAACTATACCAGGGACTTAACCACTGCCGCACTCCTTTCACTGGTGCTAACCTTGATGGTGCCTGGCTTATGAATATCAGCCGTTCACAAACCTTGGGCCAGCACCTTCTTGATCTCATTGTCGATGCGGTAGACTTGCTCCGCCTTGTTAAGCGAGAAACGCAGCATCATTGCTGCCGACAAGATCGGTCGCCAAAGGATTGGCGATGTTCTTGCCAGTGATATCCGACGCCGAGCCATGCGGATGACTCACACAGGCCTTTGTTATCGGAATCCAGAGAGGCCAACGACAGCATACTGATCGAGCCGGTCAGCATGGAAGCTTGTTACGACAAGATATCGCCGGACATGTTACCGATGACGATGACGTCGAATTTCTTCGGCGCGAGTACCAGTTACATCACTGCGTCGTCGACACGCACGTCAATCCAGCACCGCATCAGGGTATTCTTTATGCGCGTCAGTGACAATATCTCTCCAGAACTGGGAAGTTTCAAGCACATTGGCCTTGTCAACGCTGGTCAGGCGTTTGCCGCGCTTTCGCGCCGCCTTAAAAGCAACGTGAGCGATACAGCGGATTTTCGATTCGGCGTATCGCATGGTGTCGAAACCTTCACGCTCACCTTTGAATGCACCATCCGGCGCGGTGCGAATGCCACGCGGCTGACAAAAATAGAGGTTGCCAGTTAGTTCGCGAATGATCATGGTATCCGACCCGGACACCACTTCCGAGTTGAGCGTCGAGGCATTGGCCGGCTCCGAATACAAAACCGCCGGAAGCAGATTGGCGAACAAGCCAAGGTGTTTACGCAAGCCGAGGATCGCCTGCTCCGGGCGCAATGAGCGCTCCAGGATATCAGACTGCCAGTCACCGACAGTGCCAAACAAAATCGTATCGGCTTGCTTTGCAAGTTTCAGGGTACCATTCAAGTAATTGAAGACCATGCACGGCATACCCGACGCCACCGACCGGGGCACTTTTCAGCTCGAATTTTTCGCAGAACGTGTCCAGCACGTTGCACGCTTGATCAACGTGCTGGACCGATGCCATCGCCTGGCAAAATTGCTATCTTCATTTCTTCCTGAGCTTAAAAAATTCAAAAAATATTTAATTGGCCATTGTGGCTTAGCCCCTACTTTTAACTCTGTTTGGCTCTCTGTATAATCCGCTGTACTCGAAGGAAACTTAATAACATGCAAAAAAATTGCCTCACTCATATCGCCGCAATCATTGCGACAGCCATCGCCGCTTGCGCTTTTACGTCGCTGCCGGCAGTCGCACAAGGACATCAAACACTGCCGACCAAGCCGCTCAATATCCACATCCATGTGATCAAGGCTGAGGTCGCACGCAGTGAATCCGAGCGCGAGCAAGGCCTAATGTTCCGCAAGAATATGGGTGCCAATGAAGGCATGGTGTTTGTATTCGATGCGCCGGCTGGTATCTGCATGTGGATGAAGAACACGCTGATTCCACTATCGGTGGCTTTCATCGACAAAAATGGCGTCATTCTGAACGTTGAGGAAATGAATGCGCAGACACTGGACTCGCATTGCGCCGCCGGCGAAGCATCTTATGCGCTAGAGATGAACAAGGGCTGGTTCAAGGACAAAAACATCAAGCCCGGCACCCTGATTGAAGGCTTGCCGCAATAACAAAAACAATAAGAATTACAAACAGCAAGATCGAACGTCAAAGGTACTTAATTGCTTCTCACTGCTATCGTCACTCACGCCAACGCTGTGAGGACGATGGAAAGCAGCTCAGTGGAATAACCGTTAAAAGCAGCTAACCACAATGCCCAGATCCTGTAAGACAGGAAATCATCGACCGAAACCGATGAAAAATCAAACAAGCTCGTAAAGCAGGCGGCCGGGTCACTCACCGAATACGATTAAGGGGCCAGTGATTTCAGAGCGGCATTCAGACGGCTCTTATGGCGTGCTGCCTTATTCTTATGGATGATTTTCTTGTCGGCGATACGGTCAATAACCGACATCGAATTTTGCAGAATCACTGCTGCTGCAGCCTTGTCACCACCAGTGATTGCCTTGCGAGCAACCTTGATTGCTGTGCGCAGGGTCGAGCGCTGGCTGGAGTTATACAGGTTTTGCTGAACTGCTTGACGAGCACGCTTACGTGCTTGTGCGGTATTTGCCATTTTTAATATTTCCTAAAATGAGTTCGAGAGTGCTTGCGAGGTACAAACAAACCAGACCGCGGCGCAAAATCTCGTAGAGCCTCTAATTATAAGTGTCTTTTAAAAAACAAGCAAACCGTCGTTGCTTGGTTAACAACTCTGTCGCAAGACAGCACATTTCGCTAGCGCTTGCCGCCAGCAGCTATCGCAGTCTTACAACTTTTTTCAACTCCGCACTCTTCTCCAGGAATCAAGCCAAGGCGACTCGATACAAATCGCGGGAATCCACAGTTGACGTGCTGCTACCGCTATAATGGCGCTCCATGAACTTGCATCAAACGCTTGCCACCGTGTCCGGCATGACCATATTGTCGCGCGTAACGGGACTGATTCGTGAAATCTTGTACGCGCGCACGTTCGGCGCCGACGGCTATACAGACGCCTTTGCGATCGCCTTCCGCATCCCCAATCTGCTGCGCCGGTTGTTTGCAGAGGGCGCCTTCTCGCAAGCATTCGTGCCGATCCTGGGTGAGTATAAAAATCAGAAAGGCGATCTGGTGACTAAGGATCTGGTCGATCACGTCGCCACCTTACTGACCTGGGCCATGGTTCTGACCTGCATCATCGGGATTCTCGCCACCCCAATATTTGTCTATTTCATCGCTTCCGGCTTGAGGGGTAATCAGCAGGTATTGGATGCATCGGTATTCATGACTCGGATCATGTTCCCGTATATCGGCTTCATGTCTTTCGTGGTGCTGGCTGGCGGTATTCTCAATACCTGGCGCGAATTCAAGATTCCCGCCTTCACTTCAGTGCTGCTCAACCTGGCACTCATTGTCGCCTCGCTATTCATCGCACCGTATCTGGAGCATCCGATCTATGCGATGGCGTTTGCGGTGCTGGTCGGCGGCGTATTGCAAGTGGCGCTACAAATCCCGGCGCTGCTAAAGATCGGCATGCTGCCGCGGATCGCGTTTAATCCAATGACTGCCTTGCGCGATGTCGGTGTACAGCGGGTCTTAAAAAAAATGGGGCCGGCAGTATTCGCTGTGTCGGCTGCTCAACTAAGCCTACTGATCAACACCAACATCGCTTCACGCCTGGGCAACGGCAGCGTCTCGCTGCTGACCTATGGCGATCGCCTGATGGAGTTCCCGACTGCCCTGCTGGGCGTGGCACTAGGCACCATCCTGTTGCCTAGTTTGACCAAGGCCAATGCCGACAACGACCGCCTCGAATATTCGTCGCTCCTGGACTGGGGGCTGCGCCTGACATTTCTGCTGGCGCTCCCGTCTGCAGTCGGTTTGGCAACGTTGTCGGTGCCACTGACAGCGACGCTGTTCCAGCATGGGAAATTCGATGCTGTCTCGGTCGCCATTACCAGCCAGGTGCTGATCGCCTACGGTGTCGGCCTGATCGGCCTGATCGTAGTCAAAATCCTGGCGCCCGGATTTTATGCCAAACAAGATATCCGCACCCCGGTCAAGATCGCCATCGGCGTGCTGATCGCCACCCAGGGAATGAATTACATTTTCGTGCCAGTCTTCGCGGTGGCGGGATTGGCTCTGTCGATCAGTATCGGCGCCTGCCTGAATGCCGGTTTCCTTCTCTGGAGCCTGATGCGGCGCGGCATCTATAAGCCGGAAAAGGGCTGGATTCAGTACCTGGTCCGACTGTTTACTGCGTTGTTGTTGATGGCGGCGGTTGCACTGTGGAGCGCCAATCAATTCAACTGGGTCGGTCCGCATACCAATTGGCTACTGCGCGTCGGCGCTCTACTAGCGGTGATGGCAGCTTGCGGCGCGACCTACTTCAGCGCCTTGCTGGCGATGGGTTTCCGCTTCCGTGACTTCAAACGGATTGCGCATTGAGCAATCACGCGACTATGGCAAACATACGCACGCAGCCGTGCATGTCGAGTACGTCGGATACATGACAGACGCTCTTGATTTGGTGGTGGCAGTTCACTAGCATAGGGTTATGACGATTACATCTTTGGACTACTTTACCTTGCTGGTGCAGCAAGCCAGCGATGTCCCCTTGTTTGAAGCGGTGCTGGCAATTGCTCAGGATGCCTATCCCAAGATGGATTTTGACTCGCCACAAAACTAGCTCGATCGTCTTGCACATACTTTGCGGCAATGCTTGTCGTCAAATGCATCAGTGATCCAGAAGTTACGCTTGCTAAATCATTTCTTTTCCCAGGAGCTGGGATTTGCGATCAACGTCAATAATTACTACGACGCTGACAACAGCTATCTGCAGCAGGTGATTGTCAAACGGCGCGGCATCCCAATTTCGCTAGCGATGGTATATATGAAGCTGACACAACAGATCTCCGTGATGGTCAAGCGTTTGTCGTTCCCCGGTCATTGCCTGATGAAGCTGACCATCCCAGTCGGGCGACATCATGATCGATCCCGCAAACGGCGCAAGCTTATCACGCGAGCAGTTGGAAGAACGGCACGAACCGTATCTGCCGAGTAGCAACAACACCGAGCGTATCTCCTGAGTTACCTATCTGCAAGTCGCGCATCCGCACGACATTCTAGTCCGCGTGCTGCGTAATCTGAAAACGATCTACCTGAAAAATAGGAAGTGGCAACGATT
Organism: Collimonas sp. UBA1456; assembly: GCA_002325825.1. GTDB lineage: Bacteria > Pseudomonadota > Gammaproteobacteria > Burkholderiales > Burkholderiaceae_D > Collimonas. The sequence continues at coordinate 344 of DCSW01000049.1, read as the reverse complement.
GCTGGGGGTACAGCAGCGGTTATTGATTTCTGCGGTCGGGCAATACCGAAGAGCAGCGCGATCGCGGGCAGGCATATGCGCAACTGGATTACCCGCAGGCGGCGCTGGGCGATCTGGAAAATTATTTGACGCAACGCGCCGCAAACAGCAGATGCTGAATTACGCGAGGCGTGCCGCCGTCTGAATTGATGGCAGGCTCTCAGAAATCAGACCACTAGCTGCGCAACAGCGAGAATTGCAGCAAGTCGTGATACTGATGATGCCGTAACCGAACCTGTAAACGCTTCTGTATAAATTCCACTATATTATCAATGATCGTATTTTTGAATACGTACTTTGAATTG
>DCSW01000006.1 GCA_002325825.1 Collimonas sp. UBA1456 | reverse complement strand
TCTTGTCGTTATCTTTGGCGGGAGGCCCGTAATTTGTCGTCAAACATATAGTAGTTCTGCAACTTAGCAAAGGCCTGGGTTCGTCGGTGCTGACCATCGCCCCATATCTTCGTCATGTAGCCGTTTGCGGATACGCACTGTCGTTGGCATTGTTTCACATAGACTTGCTTGTCGGCTATCAGTGGCGACAGTTTGGACAGTTTGAACGAATCGTCAAATGGATTGAACAGGATCGACGTCAGGAAGTTTGGTGCCAGGTCTCAGCCTAGCGAGATTGCGCCGAAATGCCGATCAAGGCGACATTGCCGTCGTAAGCGACCAGCACCGCCGTTGTTGGAGCGAAAGAATAAAGTAAGGTTGAATTTCGTTTTAAGTTCGCCGTCTAGATCTTTAGTACCATTGACACCGATCTAGGAGGTGGTCATGTCGCCGCTGTCGATTACGCCGATGCGTCCCGCATCGCCGCTGGGGCCGTCAATAAATAAGATCAATCCGCTGCGCGGCACCGCTTCGCGCAGAATCAACGCAGCCTCCATCGCTGGAAGTCCTGTTCTCCGACAACGTCTGACGTGTCGTTGCCTGTCTGCGCCAATCCACTCGCATTGTTTGATCTCTCAGCCGATGGGCTTACAGCATCGGTATACCTTAGTAACTTGATGGCATTGATATTGCGCGTTTGCGCTGCCAAGCGATGCGCCGTCGTTGGTAGCGCGCGCCAGGTTGGTGTCGCATTGCATGCCGTTAGAAAAAATCGCTAGGCAGCGCAGATATTCGGGGCGATGATGCCATATGAAACCATCCCACGAATACTCCGACTGGCGCTAGTTAGGTGCAATGGGGAGTAGTGATGACGGTAGCTTCTATCCTGGTTTTTGTCAACACCGCAGTTGCCCCCAGTTGTTTATCGTCGCCCGATTTCGCCGCACGCACCGTAACAATAAAGAACGTGATCGCTTTTCCCGCCAGGCATTCATCACTCATCAACCCGTATCTAACGTCGATGGCGTTGTAAAGTCAACAATAAAATCGATTTATTGGCATCAGAAATAGAAATAATTGATTTTAAATATTATGCCTATTCTGATAGTAAATTTTAAATTTACCATAAAAATAAAGTTTCATTTTTATATCATAAACTTCGATTTTAGAAGCGTCTCTGTATTCTTATTTTATAGAAGAGTTGCTCAGTCAATGTGCAACTTCTTGCATGAATCACTGATAGAGGCCGCATTTTCTGGCCTGGAAGTTGGTATGAAAATGATCAGAATTTCGCCCACCCGTCGCAATTTTTTGCGCAAAGCAGTGGCCGCTGCGCTACTCACAGGGGGCGCTATCGATGTCACTTCGGCGGTAACCATCGGCAAGCAGGAACCTTACAGGCCGTCTTACTTTGCCGAAGAAGAATGAATAACATTAAGCGCGCTGGTTGATCATCTCATTTCAGCCTCAAGAGCCCCCCCCGGGGGGGCTCTTGAGGCTGGCGCTCATAAGTTCATCGATCTGAAAGAAATACCATCAGCCGGCGACGCACAGCGCGGTCGAGAAGGTACTCCACGGCGATTCGGCCAGCGCCTTGACCAACGATCGGCGTCAGCACCGCCAGGATAATCAACATGATCATGAACGGCACCAGCTCGGATTTAATCAGATCGCCGAGGGAACGGCTATCACACCGAGTCGAGATGAACAACACCATCAGATACTGCACCCCGTGCCGGCCAGAACCCACAGCATGTCCGACTGGGATAACCAATTTGCGCCTTCAACAACGAGCCGACAAACGGACCGGTACCGGCAATCGCCGCAAAATGATGGCCGAACAAGACGTTCTTATTGGTCGGCGCGTAATCCAGACCGTCATTGTATTTGTACGCAGGCATCATACGCGTGACGTCGAGGCTCAGTACCTTGTCGGAAATATACAAGCTGTAGAAACGGTAAGCGATCAGATCGACGCATACTACGGCGATCTGATCCAGATAGTGCTGATGGATTCGCGGCGCTGCAGGCAAATATAGCCAAACGCGAATGTACCGAGCAGAGGCAGCCCATCTTTGAAGATAGACGATTCATTGTTCTCCTCCGAACCGGCAATGAATTTGTGGAGTATCATTTTCATGAATAGCGGGCGGATTGCCAGGACGCACAAACTCACCCGAATCTACATGACCAAGTATTCGGTATATACGGAATGTGAACAAGCGAGGTACTACGCAGCATTTCTAGGTAGGACTACGTATACGCACGTGTGTGCGGTGCTCGATGCGTGTCCGGAGACCAAGGGATTTTGTGGGTTCCGATGCATTTCCGAACAAAGTAGCCCCATGAAATTACGGCAAAGAAAATTATCTTCCTGGTGATCGTTCCACTGATCCTAGCGTTGAGCGCTATCGCGCTGGCGCCGCGCTCGATTGCCGATCTGTATGATTCCGACCGCAACGATCCTGCCACGCTGGATCAGGCCAAAGCGATCCTGGATAAATTGTCGTACGGCGCCGACGGCTATTTCTTTGCCTGCGACATGCAGAGCAATAATCTGATGCATCCGCGCCAGCCAGAATTGGTGAGCTGCAATCTGTGGGATATTAATGGTACCAACGGCAGCCCGACCATCCAGAGTCTGATCAAACGGATCCGCAATGGCGGTGGCTTTGAACGATATTTGTGAGACAAGCCGTCCAGCCACCATGTCGCTCCCAAGCTCGGCTATGTGGTGCCGCTGCCAAAATACGGCTGGGCGCTAGGCACCGGGATTTATCCGGATGACGTCGATGAGACACTCAAAAAATCGATAAGCAGGTCTCTGGAGATATCCGTAGCATCATGTGGTGGACAGCTGGCATCGCCATTTTAAGCGCACTGGTAGTCGGCACCTCCGAGCTGGTTCTGCATATTAGAAAGACATCGGCTTGCCGATGCCAAGCTGGAAGCGCTGGCGCAGCGTGTGGTGCGTTCCCAGAAGAATGAGCGCGCAAAGATGTCGCGCGTAATCTGCGCGACAGCATCAACCAGTGGCTGCCGGTATCGATTCAGATACAAATCGAGGCTGGCATCGCCAAACTAGAAAATGACCTGCAACAAATCACAGCGGCACGCGCAAACCCCGAGCGCACCGCCCGGCTCTAGCTCAGCAATATACTGGTCAAGGTGCACCGCATTTCACCCGACTTTCGGCCCGCCATCCCGGGTGACCTGAGCCTCGCCGCCGCGCGAGATCACCTGGCACATGAATGGCAGACACACGCCAGTATCCCGATCGATTTCAGCATCGCTGCCAATACTGGAGACATGCCCACCGTGGTCAATATGGTGCTGTTCCGCATCGTCCAGGAAGCCTTGACCAATATTCTGCACAAAGCCCAAGCTAAACAGATCGTCATACAATTACGGGATGGGCTACATGAGTAGGACGAAAGAACAGACAAGACGATCGACAAGCATTTACGCTAGCCGTGCACGATGATGGCATTGGCTTTGACATGCCCGCAGATCGACAGCAACCCGAAACGCGCGGCATCGGCTTGCGCGCACGACTGGGATCGGTGGCACATTTCGACATCGCGGCCGAGGCCGGCAGCTCCGAAGAGGCAATGCAAAGCGCCACGCAGCAGCCGATCGATCTGATCCCAATGAGTATCGACCTGCGCGGCAGCATCAATGGGATTGACCTGACGGCACGATTTCATGTGGATTTTCCGGAGATCGCCGTACTAATCCTGAGCATGAACGACAAGACAGAGTACCTAATGCAATCGATACTGGGTGGCCGCACGCGGTTACGTACCCAAGGATGTACCCGGCAAGGACATCATGCAGGCGCATCGACACCGTGATTTCCGGAGGAAATTACTACAGCGCGGCACTGACGCAGAAACTGATGCGGCCGATGACTTCGGGCCAGTTGCTAACGGCATGCTAACGGCAGATACTGCAACACATCGCCAACGGCGAATCAAACAAACAGATCGCGCGCGACCTGAACCTGAGCATGCTCACCATCAAAGCACACCGACTCAACATCAAACGCAAGCTGAATATCGCAGGTTAGGCAGGGTTGATCAAGTTTGCGCTGGAAAACAACTTCCGTTGAAAGCTGTTCGGTTAAGACCCGGTAAATTGTTCGCCACCGTCACAAATAACCGCGTCGTCATTCCCGCGAACGGCGGGGATCCAAATTAACCCGTAGGGTGAAGAAATGAGAACGGCAGACGGGATGCCTATCCCAGCCGGCCTTCGGCCGCCAATTCACGAATCACGCGCACCGTGTCGATATCAGCCTCCTGGTAAGCGAAACGCCGGAATTCGTCGTAAAACTTCTGCTCGGTCTGCGCCGCTGGCCGCAACGCAACGGCATCGTCTTCGTATTGAAAACGTATAAACAACATTTCCGGCTCAGGTTCCTCGATCGTCATGATCAAATTGGAACCACCGAGATCCTGCTGTTTCGGTACGTGATAACGTGCCTGCAACTGCGGCAGATAAGTCACGATATCTCGCACGATAACTTTTCCGTAACGCAATTCACGGGTGACCGACTGCATCGACTGCTCGGACAAGACGCAGTCGTCGAGATGCTCGACAAACAACATCGGCTGTTCGGCGCGAATCACCAGCCCGCGCCATAATTGCTCGCGTGTCAATGGGTCTATCAACGGGTTGAGGGGATCATTGATTCTGAGCAGATGACTGAATTTCATGGCGTGTCCGGCAAATTGATAGATAATAAATTGTCCCATATTTGGCCGCTTCACTGCGGTCAGACGGCCAGCAGGATGGCAGACTAGCAACACTGTTAAAATGCTATTCCTTGCTCCTTCAAGTCAGTCTCCAAGCGGTAACTTATGTCGTCTACTCCCCATTTCGGTCTGAATGCTCCTCAACGAGAAGCCGTCAAGTATCTCGACGGCCCCTGCCTGGTACTGGCCGGCGCCGGTTCGGGCAAGACACGCGTGATCACGCAGAAAATCCAGCACTTGATCGAAGATTGCGGCTACGACGCCAAGCATGTCGCGGCGCTGACCTTTACCAACAAGGCCGCCACCGAAATGCAGGAACGAATCGCCAAGCTGCTGAAAGATCCGAAGCAAGCCAAGCACATCACGGTCAGCACCTTCCATTTCCTGGGCGCCAAGATCCTGCGTCAGGAAGCGCGAAAACTAGGTCTGAAAGATCGTTTTTCGATCATGGACAGCGACGATTGCTTCTCAATCGTGCAAGATCTGGCGATCACAGCCGACAAGCAACTGATCCGCCGCATCCAGACTGCCATATCGCTGTGGAAAAACGGCCTGATCGATCCCGAGCAAGCTATCAAACAAGCCGTCACCGAAGACGAAATTCAGGCAGCACGCATCTACCGCAGCTATGTGGCAACGCTGGCAGCCTACCAGGCGGTCGATTTCGATGGCCTGATCCATTTGCCGGTGGAGCTGTTCCGCAGCAACGACACGGTGCGTGATAAATGGCAGCGCCGCCTGCGTTATCTGCTGGTCGACGAATGCCAGGACACAAACACCTGCCAGTACGAACTAATCAAACTGCTGGTGACCGGGCTCGGCAAGAAGCCGATGTTTACCGCGGTGGGCGACGACGACCAAGCAATTTACGCCTGGCGCGGCGCCACTATCGAAAACCTGAAAACCCTGCAAGTTGATTTTCCCAACCTAAAAGTCATCAAGCTGGAGCAGAATTACCGATCCTCTACCCGCATCCTGCAAGCCGCCAACGCGGTGATCGACAATAACCCGAAACTATTCGACAAAAAGCTATGGTCGGAACACGGTCTGGGCGATCCGATCAAAGTCATGGGCATGGAAGATGACGAAAAAGAGGCGGAACAGGTGGCGATCATGCTGTCGGCGCACCGCTTCGAGCGACGTGCCAAGTTCTCCGATTACGCGATCCTGTACCGCGGCAATCATCAATCACGAATTTTTGAAAAAGCGCTGCGCCGCGAACACATTCCGTACACGATGTCGGGCGGCCAAAGTTTCTTCGACCGCACCGAAATAAAGGACATCATTAGTTATCTCCGCCTGATCGCCAACAAAGACGACGATCCGGCCTTCATTCGGGCCATCACCACGCCCAAGCGCGGTGTCGGCCAAGCCACGCTGGAAGTGCTGGGCACGGTCGCCGGCCAATGGCATTGCTCGCTATTCGAAGCAGCGTTCAAAAGCGGCATCGAAGCTAAGCTGACTGACCGCCAGTTGTATCCGCTGCGCGAATTCTGCCATTTCATCAGCCAGCTGGAGGCGCGCGCCGGCCGGGTCGACCTGGCCGGCAGCGACGAAAATGCGTCGGCAGTGCTGGACGACATGATGAAAGAAATCAATTACGAGCATTACCTGTACGACAGTTTCGGCGACCACGCCGCCCAAGGCAAATGGCAAAACGTACTGGACTTCACCAACTGGTTGAAGGAGAAGGGAAATGGCACCAACGACGGCGACGAACGCAACCTACTGGAACTGACCCAGATGGTGGCGCTGATGTCGATGCTGGAGGGGCGCGACGAAGAGCCGAACGCGGTACGCATGTCGACCCTGCACGCCTCCAAGGGATTGGAATACCCACATGTATTTCTGATCGGCGTCGAGGAGGGTATCCTGCCGCACAAGGGCGATCCCGATGCAGCGCCAGAGACCACCGCTGCCCGCATCGAGGAAGAACGGCGCCTGATGTACGTCGGTATCACGCGCGCCCAGCGCAGCCTGCACGTCAGTTGGTGCAAAAAGCGCAAGCGCGCCGGTGAATCGATCCATTGTGAGATATCGCGCTTCGTCAAGGAAATGCGGCTTGATGAGGGAGATGCAGTACCGACCGAAGCCGAACAGATCACGCCGCAGAACCGCCTGGCCAGTTTGAAGGCATTGTTGCAGAAGTCGCGAACGGCATGAGATGATAGGCAATTCAAGCGTACCGTGCAACTCGCGCTCATCACCACACACCTACCAGTTCCGGCTTGCCGGAACTGCAATATTTACTTCATAAATAACACATCATGACCATCGTCAATATCAAGGTATCCCTGCAAAAGCTCCACACCACGCTGGAAAGCAGCGACGCGATCGATAGCGAACTGAAGGAACTCCTACAAACGCTGGATACCGACATCCAGAACCTACTCAAAAAATATGCAGCTGATGCAGCCGCCACGGTGCCTGAAGCCGAGCTGCGCTCAGAACTGGTGGAGCGCGCCCAGGGTATTTCCGTGCGATTGGCCATAGGTCATCCACATCTGGAACCGGTGTTGCGGGAAATTGCCGATACGCTGACCAATATGGGTATCTGATCATCCCGTCAGTCAATGTGACTTTGCAGGCTGGATTAGCCTCGCGCAGGCTGACCTACAACTACTGATCCAAACTTCCCGTTTAACCGATTTTTGGAACAGCACAAGCGCCGCACGACGTGCGGACACGAAGTCGTGCTCGCGATTGATTTATTTTATTGGAACGCTATGTGGTTTAAAAATCTTCAGGTTTACCGAATCCCCGCTTCGTGGGCTATCTCAGTAGAACAATTGGAAACCTTTCTGGCGCCGCAGGCTTTTGCCAAATGTGGCAGCCTGGAATTACAAAGTCAGGGTTGGCTATCACCGCGCGAGAATGGTATGTTGGTGCACACTGTCAATCGTCAGATGATGCTCCTGCTGGGAACTGAAAAGAAACTACTGCCAGCCACCGTTGTCAACCAGATCACAAAAGCACGCGCCGCAGAGATTGAAGAACAACAATGCTTTGCGCCCAGCCGCAAACAGCTCAAGGAGCTCAAGGAACAAATCACCGATGAGCTGCTGCCGCGTGCATTCAGCATACAGCGCAATACCTGGGTCTGGATCGACCCCGTCAACGGCTGGTTGGTAATCGACGCCGCCAGTTCGACCAAGGCCGAGGAAATTCTCAAGCTGCTGCTGGCATCTGTCGATAAATTGCAGATTTTCGACCTGCGCACCGCGCACTCGCCGCTGACCTCGATGACCAACTGGCTGGCATCGGATGAAGCGCCGCATGGCTTCACCGTCGATCAGGACACCGAACTGCGCGCCACCGGCGAAAGCAAGGCTACCGTGCGCTACGTACGCCACACCATCGAGGCCGACGACGTCCGTCGCCATATCGCCGCCGGCAAGCAATGCACGCGCCTGGCGATGACCTGGGCCGATCATATTTCCTTTGTACTGACCGAATCGCTGGCAATCAAACGCATCGCGCCGCTCGACATCCTGAAAGAAGGCAACGACACCAGCAGCAAGAACGATGACGCACGCTTCGATTCCGACATGATGCTGATGACCGCCGAACTCAGCAAAATGCTCAACGACCTAGTATTTGCGTTAGGGGGGGAGCCCAAGCGCTAAACTAATCGGTCCTTCACTGTGGCACATTAGTAAGCACCAACAAACCGCAACGAACTCTGTCGTAATGTACGCAGAGTTGATTCAGAAAGCTCTGATAGTGGTGACACCGCTTGAAGCATCAAAACTTGTCGGGGCTGATCAACACGCGGTTGCGCTCGGATGCCTTAGCCATGTACAAGGCCATGTCGACGCGTCGAAAGGTGTCGTCGATAGTTTCGCCCGGTCGAAAATCGGTAATCCAGATCGACGTGGTCAGCACGATGCCTTGACCGAATTTTCTCCAATCGTATACCTCAGTCTCGTCACAAATCCAATCGAGCACTCCCCTTCGCTGACCACGGTACCAGTCAGGACCAGCACGAATTCCTCACCACCATAACGGGCAAAGTGGTCGCTCAGGCACATTTCATTGCACACGATCTCGACGAAGATCTTCAGCACACCATATCGCCGGCGGCGTTGCTGAAATTGTCATTGACCGATGTGAAGGCCGGCCAGATCGAGGGTGGCGATACAGAACGGTGTGCCACCGCGCTGAAAATGTTTCTTCTCGATCGCCAAGATTTTCGTCAGCGAACGGCGGTTCTCGATATTGAGAGACGTGTCGCGCGTAGCTAGTTCCTTCACCAACTGCATCGCCTTAGAATTACTGATTTTTAGGTCATCTTGCACTGTATGCGGTTCAGCATGTTGGCCAGGTAGGTGCAACGTCCCAGGGCCAGGATGAAGGCCAACACCAGCGCCAGTAAGCCGATTAGCCAATCGACGACGTAGATGATAAAAAATTGATTGATAAGGAATAGGTGACCGACATGCGGCGCAATAATCATGAATGCGGTCTGCGGAAACATCATATTGGGACACTTGTAACGGCGATTGACGCCGCTGCGGATGATTAAATAGAAGATGCCGTTGACGATCACCACGGCTATCCCATAGAGCAACGCAATCCCGCCCCCTCGATCACCACCCCACCAGTGAAAATTCGCATAGCAACAAGATATCCAGCAAACCGCTCACGGCGACGCAGGCAACCATGCCAAGCGCCATCGCGTTGAATTCTTTTGAGGGAAAGATTGCTGTGTTATTTACCCAAGTTCTCGTAGGTTGCCATGTATTTTTATGATTTGATTGGCAACAAACGACCACGCATAACAGACGGTAATTCATTTTTTATGGAAATGGATACAGAAAGTATCTCCATACGAAATATCAGTGCCGGATCTAGGCGTTCATATGGATGCGGAATTGTTCAGTTATCTTTAAAAACTATTGCACTGCAGATATTCTATAGCTTACTGGCCGTTCAAGATTAAATCTTCTATCGATAGCAAACTCGTGAACAGCATGTCGGCACGGGTGAATGTAAAAATTTTTTAGGGCCGTTCTTGCCGTTTCAGAAATTTTACTAGCACTGAGGTCAACTCCTCCAGCAGGAAAGGTTTCAGGAAAAGCACCGATAAACTGTAGTAAAAACAGGAATAAAATCAGAAATCCAACAAGATATTTGCCGGGCTGTCGCAGGTTGGGTTGCAGAGCGGGGGCAGATGTCAGTCAACGGCAGAGACTCGCAACACAGGTAAGGAGGTCGATCACCCGCACTGTCTGTCATCACGTTTCGGGCAATCTTAAAAATCTTGACGGGCATAAAAATTTCAACTTACGGGCCTGTAAACGCTTCTGTGTAAACTTCACGGCATTATCAATGATCGTACTTTTGAATACGTACTTCGGATTGGATCATAAAGCGATTTAAGATCATGCGCCAATTTTAGATCGGCATGGTCCATTTCTTCGCAGCTTGCGAGATGGTCAGATAAATAACCTTCATAACCAATTCGTCACTGAGAAACA
>DCSW01000066.1 GCA_002325825.1 Collimonas sp. UBA1456 | reverse complement strand
AAAGCTCTGGATGATGATTGACATGTCAATCCAGATTACGAACTCGACGTTGCGGTGTAGCCAGTCGATATTAGTCGGTAAACAACGCCGATCAGTTGCTGTGTAGAGTCGTCACAAATTGCCAAACAAGCATTGTTGCTTCTGGATGAAAGATACTGCTCCATCCATTCTTCGTAGGTGGCCATGCCGACGAATCGGAAGGCTGAACCCAATTGCACTGTTATTTCAATCTTTCTGTCAATTGAACCATCAAAATATCAACTGACTATCTACAGGTCAGTGTGCTCGTAGCGCTGGTCGCATGGAAGTGGCAAGCAGTTCTTGAGCCAATCCTATTCAAACTAACTTTCCTCGGTTCTTGCATCTAATTCAGGCCAGTAAGCAAGAACAAAATGCGCTCGGCGAGCAACGCCTTGCGTGCGCCAAGGACGCTGCAGAAGAACGGGCCACTCATCATTATCCAATCTATCATCGTCATCTCTATATGTAGACGATTGTCGTGTTTTAAGCGGCTATGTAAGAATTGGAAATTGCTGTTGCAGCGCCGTCGATACTGTCGAGCAGTCGACACGAGAGTATCGATATGCCGAGCGGTCGGTTATTGCTCAATCTAAGTTTGGTTTCTTGTAACGCGGCGTAGTCGGCTTCTGTAGCCGAATGTAGCCGCGCCAGCAGATGAGAACAACGTAATGTGTGGATCCAGATCATAGAAGCCGCATTCGATGTCCAATGTGTGCAGCATTTCTGGCCTGCACATTGCAGATATGTTTCGGCAATCAGAGGATGAAAATAGCGACGTGCATAGACGTCGTGGTTTTTAACTCCAAATACAAGGTATCACCGCTTAGCAGAAATTTTTCTTGGATGAAAATTAGGAAGTACGCGTGCTTCGGTTGCAATTTTTCCGTCAGCAGCAGGCAAGCGATTCCCGCTATACGTTCCAGTTCGGCGCGGTAGTGCTGGTCAATCTTCTGGTGCTTTTGCGGTGCTTTGTTTATGCACTGTAGCTGCAGTATGCCGAACGCAGCATTGATTTTACTTATCTTGACGTTGATGTCGGGGGGGCGACCATGGTACCTTTTTCGACGAAGTCGAAATTTTTCAGATGATCTACGCGTTGCTTGGTCTTGATATCTTGAGAAATGATCGCGCCGCCTCTAAATGTATTGAACACTTTAGTTGCGTGAAAGCTCGGTACCGAGAGATTGTCGTGATCAAGTGCTCGGTTGCCGTCGCGTCGGCCTTGACGCTAAACGCGTGGACTGCATCGTAGATGACCTTCAAGCCGTAAATATCGGCGATTTTTTGTATGTGATCGACACCACACGGATTTCGATAACAATGCGCCGGCATGACCGTGGTGGTTCGCGGTGTAATTGCTGCTTCTATTGTTCCGTTGGCAAAGAGTGAAATATGCTTTACCCCCAAGATGGTCGCACAATGCCTGTTCAAGCTGCTGGTGAAACGGCTCGCCGTTGGTCAGGATCTTGTTGCTCCAGATAAAGCATGAATTCTGCCAACGGCAGCAGCAGCTGCGCGACATAAATTTACGGTGATTTGGTTAAGCAGTGCATGAATTCGCTTTTGGTTGGCAATGGAGAGATTGTCTTATACGCTTGGATTTATAGATTTATAGTCTGCACGGACTCTTCATGGCACCCCAGCGTCGCCACATGGTGTGTAGGGTCGCCGCTAGAGCATCGGCGACCAGCTGGGGGTGGGGCTGCTGGCCGCAGTTGGAGCGGTTGAAGCGCTCGCGCAGGGTGGTTCGCGCATCGACGAGCAAGGGCAGATTATTGGTCAATGCCAGTTCATTGCGTACAAAGTGCGTCAGCATCTTGCGCCACGAACTGTTCCAGTCCGACGTACAGCATGCAGGATATGCCGCTGCGACCTGGCACGGTATTGCGCCCTGAGTCAAGGTGGGCACACCCATTTATAATAGTGCATGCATGGTGGTGGTATCGCCATTGCAGTGGAAGGTATCAAGGCAGAAATCGACTCGCTGATGTATGGCGGGGTAGACAGCCATATCAAGACGACGATGAAATTCTCGTCGATCTTCGCTAATTCCTTCAGCAGCAAATGAATCCGGCGCCAGTCTGAGCGCTTCACGCAAACTTGAGCCTGTAAATAAATTTGTGTAGGTGTATGTACTATCCAATCCAGTATTTCAAGGAGATTGAATGATGGACATTTCGCTAGTGTAATTCGCTACGCAACGGCGCACCGAAAGCTGTTTCCCATTGACGAATCGGCCATAAAGGTTATTTATCTGGCTATCTCGCAAGCCGCGAAGAAATGAACCATGCCGATCTAGAATTGGCGCACGACCTTAAATTACTTTATGATCCAATTCAAAGTGCGTATTCAAAAGTACGATGCATTGATAATGCAGTGGAATTTACACAGAAGCGTTTACAGGTTCCGCAAAATGCTTTTCGCTTAATCGAAACTAAACAGATCTATCAGCACGACCCCAAGGTTTTTATGCGCTTCGACATCCGCTAACATCAGTCATAAAGTTTCCTGCATCGGCTGCAATGCATCTGCCGGCCATTTCTGGTTCTACAGCCCTACGTCAAGCAGTTTCAAGAAAAACCATTGCGCTGAAAGCTTGCCATCAGCGCACGTACGGCTTGTTCCGAGTCGACGAAGTGCTGGCGCGCAAGCAGTATCTGGACTTTGTTGATTCGCTTGGTGGATGATCTCGGCCGCGATGATGGCGAGGCCCGGTTTGAGCCGTGGCGCAGTGGCGGAATGCTGTAGCGCGGAAGACGCAGTCATATTGTCCAGATAGTTCCAAATGAGAGTTGATTTTCCGACGTCGGGAAAGGACTTCGGTGACGACAAAAAGTACAAAAACATGAAATTTCTCCATTGTTTTGAGTCCTCTAATCGGCTACGGCAACTTAATCTCTGGAAGATGTGTGATAAAAAAGCTTGCTTTTTAGAAATTATATGGAGTGACTTGTGCTGACGCCGCGGTGGTATCATGACAGTACTGTGGAAACCCTAAACCCCGGAGTACAGTGCCCCGGTGTGGTATGATTCTTGGTATAGTAACTTAGGTGGTAATTGCGATAATCAACTCAGTAAATATGTGCGGCAATACGTGGTTTACATTACCGGCGATGCGGCGTCAGCACTGTTGGTAGCGCTTTGGCCAAAGTTTCTGGATAGTCCTGGCTGTAGTGCAAGCCGCGACTTTCATGGCGTGACAACGCGCTTTCGACGATCAGCGAGGCTACCTGCACCAGGTTGCGTAGTTCCAGCAAATCACGACTGATCCGGAAGTGAGCATAGTACTCATCAATCTCTTCCTTGAGCAAGAGGATGCGATGCTGTGCGCGTTCCAGGCGCTTGTTGGTACGAACGATGCCGACGTAGTTCCACATGAAGCGACGCAGCTCGTCCCAGTTGTGGGAAATCACCACTTCCTCATCAGCGTTGGTCACCCGGCTTTCATCCCAAGCTGGCAGCGATACCGCTTTTAATTTTTCTTGCTGCTCGATATACGTGGCAGCGGCACGGCCTATAACCACGCATTCCAGCAATGAGTTGCTGGCCAGGCGATTGGCGCCATGTAGGCCGGTGTAGGCGGTTTCGCCGACTGCATACAGACCTGGCAGGTCGGTGCGACCGTTCAAATCAGTGACGATGCCGCCGCAGGTGAAGTGGACCGCTGGTACCACCGGAATGGTTTGCTTGGTGATGTCGATACTGAGTTCTAGGCAACGTGCATAGATGGTTGGGAAATGTTCTTTTAGGAATTCCGGCGATTTGTGGGTGATGTCGAGATCGACATGATCCAGGCCGCGTTTTTTCATCTCGAAGTCGATGGCGCGGGCCACCACGTCACGCGGGGCGAGTTCCAGCCGTGGGTCGTGGTTGGGCATGAAGCGGGTACCGTCAGGCAGCAGCAGGCGGCCCCCTTCGCCACGCACCGCTTCGCTGATCAGAAACGACTTGGCGTGCGGGTGGTACAGGCANNTCTCGAAGTCGATGGCGCGGGCGATCACATCGCGCGGCGCCAGTTCGGCTCGTTCATCGTGGGCCGGCATGAAGCGCATGCCGGCATCAGCGCCTTCGCTATCCGGTAATCTGAGCAAGCCTCCTTCGCCGCGAATAGCTTCGGTGATCAGGAAGGATTTTGCATACGGGTGGTACAGGCAGGTCGGATGGAACTGAATGAATTCCATGTTGGCGACACGGCAGCCGGCTCGCCAAGCCATGGCGATACCGTCGCCGGTGGCGCTGTCCGGATTGGTGGTGTACAGGTAGACCTTGCCGGCGCCGCCGGTGGCTAGCATCGTATGGTCGGCCGCCAGGGTCAGCACTTTACCGGTCTTGACGTTCTTGGCATACAGGCCGAGGCAGCGCAGTTCGTTCTTGCCGATTGCGCGGGTGGTGACCTTCTTGGAGGTAATTAGGTCAATCGCATAATGATCTTCGAGCAGCGTGATATTCGGATGGGCGCGCACTTTTTGTTCCAGCGTGACCTGTACCGCATGGCCGGTGGCATCGGCAGCATGGATGATGCGACGCTGGCTGTGGCCGCCCTCGAGGGTCAGATGGAAACCAAGTTCGGCGTTGGCATCTGGCGTAAATGGGACGCCTTGTGCGATCAGCCATTCGATCGCAGCGCGGCTGTTCTCGACGATGAAGCGGGTCGCACTTTCATCGCACAGACCGGCGCCGGCGACCAGTGTGTCGTCAATGTGCTGCTGATGGCTGTCGCTGGAATCGAGCACGGCGGCAATCCCACCTTGCGCCCAGTTACTGGCGCCGTCGAGCAGTGCGCGTTTGGAAATGACTGCGACCTTGTGGTTTTCCGCAAGGTGCAGTGCAACTGATAGACCGGCTAGTCCGCTACCAATAATGACAATATCGAATCTCATGGCAAGTGGTTGGTTGTTTTTCTCATCGGATCGTCCCGTTCGGGGCGATGTCCCATTCATTGATTTCTTCATTTGCTGCGGTGCTACTTTATTGCAAGCTGATTAGCCTGCGACTACCGGTTCGACCTTGGCTGCGGCCTGTTTCGCCCGCGTGCGAGCGGTCTCGACATCATTCTCGCTGGCCAGTGCCACCCCATGCGCTGGCGTGCAAACGATTTAGGCTTGCCGAACAGTCGAATCTCGATGTCTGGCCCGTGCATCGCGTCGGTCACTCCTTCAAATGTCATCCCTTTGGCATCGTGTTGGCCATAGATGACTGTAGATGCTGCCGGGTTTCGTAATGCCACATTGACTAACAGTCCGAGGATCACCTTGGCATGCAATTCGAACTCACTTTGTTGTTGTATGACAATTGTCACCATGCCGGTGTCATGTGGACGTGGGCTGACTTCGAAGAACCGGGCCATGTCGTGTTTGACAAACAATCTAACGCCAAACAAGCCGAGGCTGTCGGGATTATTGGTCACCTTTTTTGCGATATCGCGCGCCTTCAACGGCGCATCTGGATGCATCGGATGCGGTTGCCAGGATTCGACATAGTCGTCTTGTACCTGGAGGTGGCAGATCGGTTTGTATAAATCGGTGGTGATACTGCCGTCTGGTTGTAGTGCACGCACTGTCATCAGGGTAATTTCATCATCGAAATCGATAAATCCCTCAACGATGATCCGGCCAGAATCGACCCGCCCATCTGCAGCGGAGTAGGTCCAGGTGGCTTCTACTTCGTCGGCGCTGTCGATTTTCGACTGGCCTTTATCGGAGGGCGACATAACTGGCTTGATGACGCAAGGAAATCCGATTTCAGCACAAGCGGCTTTTAGTTCTGCCAGATTATTAGCAAAACGGTAAGGTAATGTCGCCAGCTCCAGGGTCGCACCAGCCAAGCGCCGGATACCTTCGTAGTTCATGGTGAGCTGGGTGGCGCACGCAGTGGGAATCATGGTGACCGTGCCGGCCGCTTCCAGGACGACCAGCGTTTCAATGGCGATGGCCTTGATTTCCGGCATGATCAGGTCAGGTTTTTCTTGCGCGATCAGTGCTTCCAGCGCAGCGTCATCGCCCATGTTGATGACGTGTGAACGATGCTCGACCTGATGGCCCGGGGCATTCGAATAACGGTCGACGGCAATCACTTCGACGCCAAGCCGTTGCAACGAAATAATCATGTCCTGGACGAGTTCGCGGGAACCCAGCGGCATGACTTTCGTGGCCGAAGGAAAGAGTGGGGTACCGGGTCTAATTGGTGTTTCCATAGTGGAAAATGGTTGCTACGATGGATGCGTCGCCATATCGTTAATTGCTGCTGTGGATGATGGCGGTGGCCGTACTCAATGGTTAATGCTGTTTTTTAATTACAATTTTTCATAAAATCAGTCACTGCTAGTCGCCAGCTAGTGGCGGATAATACTAAATAATGTGAATCATCGGCAGAGGCCACGCAAATCCTTCCGAGCGCTGCCATGGCGACACCGTCTCGACACAGCCGCGATATAGTCCTGCTGAGAATCATTTCGTCAGACTGTGTGTATTCTGCCGACTTCACAATTTTTTCTACGATTTTATCAGGCGGCTTATCATCGGATAATGAAAAAAGTCGCCAGAACCATCTGGCGGCTTGTCTTGCAGCGCAGGTACAGCCGTAAGGATATGCCATTTATTTTATAAGCACTCTGTTTGGTGGATGTCGTAGTCCTTGGTTTTCTTGACGAACAGCATGCCGATCACAGGTAAGAGGTCAGGATCTTGATGATAGCAGCCGAACCCGGCGCGCCTGCTACATTCTCATAGTTAACGAAGCGGCCGACAGTTTGGCCTTGGCTATATTTCCGGACGAGGTGAATTTCTTGGCGCCGGTTGGGTTGAACTGGGACTGGCCGGCAGTCGAATCAACAGTGACGCTCACCGGAACGCTTTTCAGTGCCGCAATCAGTAAACGAGCCGAAGATCACGAAAAACAGCGTTCCCAGCAGTAGCGGCAGCGCGATTAGGATGTTGGCGGTAGTCATGTCGACCTTGAGCGACTGCGTCAGGAGAGCGACTGCGTCAGGAATAACAACGTGTAGAGTTTACTAGACTAGTATACCACAGCCAGCCGGTACTCAGACCAATCGGCACCAGAATTATCAGTTTCAGATTCTTTCATTTGACAGAAGTTTCTGTCAACGGCGCATTGAAAATCTTGCTTTGGGCCTTTATCTTGATAAATGCAGGTGACTCATTCGTCGACAAGCGCATCCACACCAAAACTGCTAGCAAAATCACCGATACCAGAAACGGAATCCACCAGCTCCATGTCGCAAATGCCTCCTCGCCGACCGCGCTGCGAACGTCCAGAATCATCAGTAAAGACAGGAACAGTCGCATTGTCGCGATGGTCATGAATTCACGAAGTGAATGCGCCGAACAATCAGAATGATCGGTGCGGTAATGCCGATGGTGGCGTAATCAGGCGAGATGCCGACGATGCAGGTGGAAGCACCAATGATCGGGATAGTCGCCAGGAAGGTGAATTCGCGGCTGAGCCGGAAAAACTGTTTGCCGATAATCGCTGCCAACGCAGCCGTACAGGTAAGATTCATACTATTCAAATACAGTGCCGAGAGATGACGCAAAAATGACTTCACGTTCCTCTGGCATGATGCGCGTGCGACCGACTTTAGCCCGCCTTCAGTCGGTTGTATAATGTAGCCATGCCTGTTTCCTAGATTATTTATATTTGTGCAGCTGATCTGAGGTTTGCAATTGAAGCCTTACGCAGGATTTGCTTGAAACTTACAGGGAGCTTACATAAAAACCGGCTCAGCGCCGCACACCCAAGTGATAGGCGGTAGTTTCCCAATAGACTTGGCCTGGCCGTGGTATGACAGCTTCGGTATCAGTGTTGCTGACCTGGTTGTGGGATGCTTGCGCTTCCAGGTAGAAGCCGTCATGGGCGACGTAAGGCTTGGCGCCGCGACCCTTTACGCCGCTCAGGAAATTGCCGCTGTAGAGCTGCAATCCCGTTTATCTGGGAGCAACCGTCAATTCACGTCCTGAACCGGGGTAGTAGACGCGGGCCACTGCGCGCAATCTGTCACGTGCGGCGCCGTTTTTCCAACTCAGGCAATAACAGTGATCGAAACTGCTAACCAGCGCAATCTGCCTATCCAGCCAGGCCGACCGTGCGTGGTCCAACCAGTGCCGGCTGTCGAAAATTAAAGTCGCTGCCGGCCACTTCGGCCGCACCAACCGGGATCAGTTGCTTGTCTATTTTTCATGAAATAATCGGCATCGATCATTAGCAGATTGATACCATCTTCGTGCCAGTGTTCGATGACGGTCAGGCGACAACGAAAATCTTCTTCTAAAAGCAGATCCCAGGAGGTTCAGGTGCTGCTCAAATAGTTGCTGATACCTGTGATGACGCCACGATCATAAATCTTATTGACGTTGAACAAGATCACGATGCGATGTGTGATCGGCAGTTTTTTCAACGGCGATTTTATTACAGCAGGGGTCATAATTTCTTATTTTTAGCTATTTTTATGTCGCCATGGCGGCGATGTAGTCTGACGATTGTATCCAGCATCGATTCGCTATGTCAGTCCAAATAATCTTATGTACAGGTGCAATAGAAAGAATCGCTATTAGCGTTGACGGATTTCGTAATTACTCTAACACACCACTGTTTGCTCGTATTCAGCTACATCTTGCATACTTGGTCGCTATCCAGGTAAGCCTGCTCGATTCATTACAGGAGACCTACACGTCCTATTTCCAAAATATCGAACCGGTACGTTTTACCGGCGCCGCAAGTGTATCGGCGCTGTATAAAAGCCTCGTGACTAATGTAC
>DCSW01000113.1 GCA_002325825.1 Collimonas sp. UBA1456 | reverse complement strand
AAAGTGTCTTGACTTAGGGGGAAGCTTACAAAGCCATCTGCGCCTGCATCGTCCTCAAGCACAATCGCTAGAGCGGTGATAAAGCGAAACAGATTTCCAAACAATTTGGTGACTGGGTAGCTAAGGAAGTTCGTTTCGGCGACAATCTGCAGAAAACCCGTTCCGGCAAAATCATGGGGCGCCTACTGCGCGTGCTTGCCAAGGTGAGAAAATCACCCAGGATATGTCGACACTTGAAAATCAAGCAATCCTGGAACAACTCAAGGAAGCGCAGTAAAACTCTTGGGAGGTTACATATTGACTGAAGTTACGCGTTAAACTCTCAATTTTCCTATCAGAGGTACGAGTGGAAAAAATATAAGACAGAAATTGCTATTTTCCACTGATTTGTTGCTATAATTTTATCCTAATGAAAATCAGATTAAGCAAAACTCAATTGTAATTTCAGGAGAGATGGATGAGTGGTTGAAGTCGCACGCCTGGAAAGCGTGTNNCAACAGTTTGCTAAACTGTCGTACGGGTAACTGTACCGGGGGTTCGAATCCCCCTCTCTCCGCCAAAAATTTAAGTCATTTAAATTAAATGATTTTTTAATAAAATTAGCGTCATTTTATGGGCAGATTTTTTAATTCTGAAGGTAACTTAGCAATAAAGTTTTCTAATTGCTCCTCGCTTCCAAAATTTATTGACAATCACCCCAACCATTAAATTTGGTATAAAAAATATCATAGAGAAAATAAATATTTGCTCTATGATATTTTTTCTCGATTTTCTAAAATATGTCACTTCTCGTAGAGTGGTGCCCGAGAGAGGAATCGTCTCCCAACCTCTTCATTACTAATGAATTGCTATACCAACTGAGCTACACCGGAATTACTTTTGTAGCACGCATATGCAAAAGCATAAGTTTGCTTCTAGCAGCAACCAATCCAAACATTGAAGCTAGCCAATGCGACGGCTTTGGCCAGCTGGCACGGATTATTTATTTACAGGAACGCTGGTGAAAGTGCAGTTGTTGCTCTGTCATTGGCGAGGTCTGGCAGCAGCCGGTTGAGCAGGAGCCGCAACCGCCGGGTACTCTGGTCGGTTGTAGACGTTTGCCCAATGCGCGTAGCAGGGGCGGGCACGATGCTGTGCTCAGGGAGTTTGCCGATGCCGCTTGCCAGCGTTGGCTGACCGCTGGCATCAAGCAGCGGCAGGAGTAGATCAGGCTGGCTGCCACGGCGGCACCTATGATGATGCCTTGCAATATGAGAAATGACATCATGTCAAGAACCTTGTAATTTGATAGGTGAGGAAAGCCGCCAGGTAGGCAAGACCGAACAGGTAGGCAGTAACGATAGCGACGATTTTCCAGGAGTTGGTTTCGCGCCGCATCACTGCCAGCGTTGACATGCATTGTGGAGCGAACACGTACCAGGACAGAAGCGCCAGTGCTGTAGCGAGCGACCATTGATGTGCAATCATCGACCCCAGTTGCGAGGCAATCGCGTCTTCGCTGCCGGACATCGCATATACCGTGCCCAGAGCTGATACCGCGACTTCACGGGCAGCCATGCCTGGCACCAGCGCAATACAGATCTGCCAGTTGAAGCCGATCGGCGCAAATACGTATTCCAGCAAATGACCGATGCGGCCAGCCAGGGTGTAATCGATGGCGGGTAAGGACGCGCCTTCAGGTGGGCCGGGGAAGGTCGAAAGGAACCACAGCAGTACGGTCAGCGCCAGGATAATGGTGGTGACGCGGCGCAGGAAAACCAATGCGCGTTCCCACAGGCCGATGGCGATATTGCGTGCGCTAGGAAAACGATAAGACGGCAACTCCATCAACAGTGCATGCTCGCTTTTGTCTTTGTGCATGCGCTTGACGATCCATGACAGTGCCAGCGCACTGAATATGCCGGCTACGTACAACACGAACAGCACGATGCCTTGCAGGTTAAACAGATTCCAGACGCTGTAATTGGGAATGAAAGCAGAAATTAGCAGCGTGTATACTGGCAAGCGCGCCGAGCAGGTCATCAGTGGCGCCACCAGGATGGTGGTGAGGCGGTCGCGCGGGTCTTGGATGCTGCGTGTGGCCATGATGCCTGGGATCGCGCATGCGAAGCTGGACAGCAGCGGAATGAACGAGCGGCCGGTAAGACCGGCTTTGAACATCATCCAGTCCAGAAGGAACGCGGCGCGTGGTAGGTAGCCTGATTCTTCCAGCACCAGGATGAAGAAGAACAGGATCAGGATTTGCGGCAGGAACACCAGTACCGTACCCAGACCGCCGAAGATGCCGTCACTGATCAGGCTGCGCAACAGGCTTTCCGGAATTGCCGTCGCGACCCAGCCCCCAACTACGGCAACGATGGTCTGGATGCTATTCATCAGCGGCTGCGCCCAGGAGAACACCGCCTGGAAAATGAAGAACACGATCGCTGCCAGCAACGCCAGACCAAACACCGGATGCAATACCCAGCGGTCGATCATATCGTCGATCGGCGACGTGTTACGCGGCATTGTGACGGCCGCTACCAGCATGCTGCGCACCTGCGCGTGCAGATCATCGCCAACGATTCCGGCCGGTGGCACCGGTGTGCCGCTATGGTCTAAATAATTGATCAGATCGCGTGCGCCGCTGGCGCGTACTGCAATGGTTTCAATCACTGGGATGCCGAGGATACGCTCCAGTTCTGCGCGATCGATGACGATGCCGCGCTTGCTCGCCGCATCCATCATATTCAATGCCAGCACCATCGGCCGTCCCAGGCGCTTGACTTCGAGTACAAAGCGCAGGTGCAGGCGTAGGTTAGTTGCATCTGCCACGCACACAATCAAGTCCGGCAACGCCTCGGCTGGCATCTGGCCGAGGCAGACTTTGCGCGTGATCATTTCTTCGGGGCTGGTGGCCGCCAAACTGTAGGTACCCGGCAGGTCGATCAACTGGAACAATCGCCCGGATGGAGCAGTGAAGCGGCCCTCCTTTCGTTCGACAGTGACGCCGGCATAGTTGGCAACCTTTTGTCGGCTGCCGGTCAACTGATTGAACAATGCGGTCTTGCCGCAATTGGGGTTGCCCAGCANNTTGCCGCAATTGGGGTTGCCGACAAGTGCGATCCTTAAGGAAGAAATTGAAGCAGAAACCGGTGTAACTGATGAGAAAGAGGCGAAAGAGGCGCCGGAAGACATATTTGTTTGTTTTCAGGAAACGGTTTGAACGTGTACGCGCTGCGCTTCGGAGCGTCGCAGGGCGAAGCGAGTGAAGCCGACTTGGATCATCAGTGGATCGGCAGATACGGGGCCGACAGCCACGACGCTGATTTTTTCATCCTGAACAAAGCCTAGTTCGCGTAGACGCTGGGCTATCGGATCGTTGTCGAATGCATCCTCGACATGCTTGATGACCGCGGGTGTTAATAGTGGCAAGTTGGAAAGTTTCACACGATATTCTTACTAGTATAAATAGTTAATAATTTTTATCTTAATACAATTGCGGTCGTCTGTATGTATTCTCTGAATAAAAAAAATAAAATAATGTGTGCTTAAGCAGGTCGAAGCGGCACCGATTTTGCTCCCCCGCTTGTAGAGCGAGGCCAAACTCATCCCATGCTC
>DCSW01000116.1 GCA_002325825.1 Collimonas sp. UBA1456 | reverse complement strand
ACACGTTTAACGCGCCATTTGGTACATCTTCATTCCGGCATTGACACCACGAATGGGCCAGAGTGGCCGATATACAGAGTCTGAAGGTTTCCGAAAAAGTTCTGGCTAACACGCGATATCTGTAGGAAAAATACAAGAAGACCCCCAAAAACCGAGAACGGTTTGGGCGTCAATATTGGTGGAGGCGGCGGGAATCGAACCCGCGTCCGCAAGTCCTGTTACAGACAGTTCTACATACTTAGTGCCGTCATTTGATTTAACCCAGCCGACGCGGACACACACGCTTCGTTCAGGCGAGTCACCTAAATTTAACTGTTAGCCAGGTAACCCGACCAAAAGCGATTTCCTATAAATGACTCTACTGCTGTTTTATCAGCCCACCCTAGGAACGAGATGGTGTAGAGCTAACCGCTTATTAAGCGGCTAGTGCGTACGAGTTATCGTTTGCAGTTAGATCTATTCCGATTGTATTTACGAGGTAGTCGGTCCTCGGTATGCCCTGCGCTGCTTTGTAACTCACGTCGAAACCAGGTCACCCCCCCTAGGCAGTCCACCATTGTAACGCACTTGTGGGCTTCCTGTCATGTCGGGACGTTGCCGGTATTGAAAGAGTGGCGTCTGGATTATTTCATAGCGAAATCGACGCGAGATTCGGCTGCCCCTTGTCTTTGATACCATCGGTGGTCAATTTCGGCGCGATCAGGAAAATCCGTTCCAGTTGGATCTAGCCCTTGGTTTAGAGGTATGAGTGGACGGCTTCGACGCGGCCTGTGGCCAGCGCGCTGGACGCGTCTTGCATCATTTGCGTCTTGGTGGCAATCAGTTTTTCCATTTCTGGCACTGGCAGGGACTTGGCAAAGCCAATGGCATTTCGGGGTTTGTCGAATTTTTCAGCGCTATAGACTTTACCCACGTACTTTTGCTTGTCGGCCTCGGTCAGGCCGACATCGTCTGATTGCGCATCGTCGCTTTGATTGAGCAAGTCTTTAAGTTTCAGAGCTGATAGCTTGCGGTTCAGGATTTGTTGGCGCACGCCGTCGGTGTAGGTGACCGGTTCGACACGGACGATCAGGTCTAGCTTGATTTGCGTGGTGGCGACGAGTGTTGCCGAGCCAGGTGTAAATTCGGCGTAGCCGAGTTCGTCGCTGCCGCTACCACCGAAAGCGGAGCTGATCAGTGCAAACAGCGACGTCACAGCCTTGACGATCAGGTTGATGAAGATAGGAGCAATGATGCCGTCGATGGAGAATTGCGGATCAGATAAACTACCAGAAATCGGCAGGTCGATATTGAGCTGGCCATTGCGGTCTTTCAGCATGACTACAGCCAGCAGCACCTGCAGCTTGGTGGCGGTTTGTATTTTGATCTTGTCGCCGAAATTGAGTTGGTCGATGCGCACACTATTATCCGCGACCAGCTTGTCGTTCTCGATATGGTGGTTCACACATCCATCTATAACTTGCGTTTCTCGATTGTATAGCCGGCGTACTTAGCGGCATAGGGCCTCAGGCGCGGTAGTGCGATGCCTTTGGCACTAGCCTTGATGTCGAGGAAAGTCGGTTTGAACAATGGATTGAGCGAGCCGGGCATGGCGCCGTCTTGTTTGATGTGATATTTCCAACTATGCCGTTCATGCTGGTCATGTTGGTGGTGAAGTTCGATTTTACGAAATTGTCGGTGTAGTTGATGTTACCGCCCTTGATGACGATTTCGTCGATCTTAATTAATTGGCACACTTTCTTTCGGTGCTGCGACAGCGATAGGAGCGATGGTGGTGCTGCCTTCAGCGGTCGGTTTGGTGACTTTTTGTGTGCCCAGGCCTATTCCTTCGCCAGCTTCGGCAGAAGTCAGAGATGGCGTCGGTACGCCGGGCGGCACATTCTTTGAGACGACAATATATTGCAGATTAAGTTTTGCCGATTGAGGCAAGATGATTCGCGCATAGGAATTGTCGAGCACAATTTTTCCCGGTGTCACATGTTGCTGAGGATCACCAATGTTGTGGTTGATTCCGCTGATACCGAGTAGTTTCAACTTCAGGAAATCTGCAAAAGTTTTCTTGTCGAGTGCCCGGAAATCCGCCAGACTAAGCGTGCCGTTATATTCTGTGGCGAGTTTCTGGCTATGGCTGTGCGGCACCAGTTCGAGCTTGCTTTTGGTGCTGGCGAGATTGGAGCTCGGCATCACGGTCAGGTAATAGGTGAGGTAGGGCTGTAGCGCTGGCGCCGACAGGTTCTGCGCATCGATGGCCAAGTCGAGCAACTTCATTTGCGCTGCGATATTGCTGTCAACCGACAATTGGCCGCTTTTTTTGACCTGGTTGCGCGGGCTGATCTTGAGCTGTTTTTCGAGCTTACTGGAGAGGTTGTCTGCCGTCAAGTTCGAGCCATCGTCATACAACCTGACCGCAGGTTTCATTGAGTCGTCGAGATAGGCAATAGCACTGTCGGTGATTTTAAACTGGTTGATGTTGGTAACCCAATCCGACGCTGCTTTATTGGCAGACACAGCGGTGCTAGCCACTTTTGGCGCTGCTCCGGTAGCAACTAATTTCTGGAAATTGAGTGCTGACTTGCGTATCACGCTGGATGCTGGCCAGGCGCAGCGCATTGGCGTTGAACGTGTGGAACTCGATATCGATGCTGGCATTTTACAGGTGTATTTTATTGACGCTGATGCTGTTACCGACTTGTAATTTGGCGGCGACCTTGAGGTCGCTGACGTCAATCCTAAGCTGATGCAATTGAATCCGACCGTCACTGATGGAGAGCAGGGTATTGAACGATAGCTTGCCTGACAGCAGTACCGCCAGTTGTCGGTTAACGTAAAGTTGTTATTGTAACAACTACAACGCATCGATACTGGCTTTGCCGGCGACTGAGCTCTTGGTTAGCATCAGCCACTATCGATAGTGGGCTGGTGTCCAGCGCGATGTTCTTGACTTGCCAATTGACCGTGCCGTTATGGATGCTTAGCTTGGCGAGTGTCATTGCGGGGGCAGTGCTGGTCATCTTTTCGGCGCGTCCTTTTGTAGCGATATCCTGTTTGGCTGCCGGCGTGCCCATGGCGGCCCAGTTGAGGCTGCCGTCGGCACTCAGATTGAGCTACACCTGCGGTTGTTTAATCTGAATCTAACCTAGTGCGGCGCTGCCTTCGAGTAGATTGAGTCGAGACGATTTCTGGTTTGTCCTTATTTCGTACAAAATTCAGGTCGAGTTTGGCGGAGGGTTTTGTGCTCTCGATTTTCAGCGGAAGCGCCATTGGTGAAAACGTTACGAAGCCGGCGACATCGAGTTTGTCGATATAGGTCATGAGTGCGATTTCCTAGCTATTGGCGAATGGCTTGCTACTGCCTTTCAGGTCGAACGGTGTGCCGTTGATCTTGGCCGATAAGTGCGGCTTGACAAAGGTGTCGACCTTGCTCGGAAAATTCGACACATAAAGCAGGCCGATGTTTAGAGCTTCAAGGTCGACCAGTTTATTGGTGACTCGATCGTCGAACTTGACGCTGCCATTTTCGAGCTGGATATTGGAGAGCGAAAATATTGCCGGTTTGTCGCTCTTTGACATCGCCAGGATGCGATCGATGACGTCGGAGAAATTGTAGCGGCCGATGCCTTCGGCGCTGGTGTGCACGACATGCAGTTTGGGGGCGACCAGTTGGCCTTCATTCAATACCGGTGCTAGCCGGAACATCGAGGCCGACGGAGCTCTGGTCAGCAGCATCTCGACCGAAAATACTGGCGTAGTCTTGTCGGGTTCATACCTTACGGCCTATCTGCGCTTTGGCCGGTTGCTCCGCCGCATGTTTGACGACAGGTGAACAACATTCGTCAGGTATGACGTTGAAGCTCCATATCGCTTCCAGCGGGGGCTCCGGATGGAGTTTTGGATGGGTGGTGGTGTCTCCCGAGATGACTTAGTCGACATCTCCCAGGCCGATTAGGTGCGCCAGTGTATCGGTGAAGTGAGCCGCCTTGTTGGCGACGACGCCCCAGCCGAGATTACTTTACCGCAAATTCTTCAACAATGTCGGAATACTATTAAACAGCGTGCTGCTGAGCCAGTGCAGCGGCATAATGATCTAGGAAGTCATTCCACAATTCATCAAAGTCGGATTGTCCAGTTTCAGGTCGAAGGACGTGCCGATAAGACCGCGTCCTTCGGTTGAAGTGTGTGGGCGCAATTGTCCATAGGACGTTGCCTCGAGTTCGTGATCTTTTCGTACGTGATTCATGACGGCGGCCAGATCCGGAGCGGTTGTCGGCAAGCGTGCAATCGAGATTGAACAGGATGGCGCACGGGATTGGCAATAGTATGATGGTTCCTAAGTGCGGGAAGCAATACGCCGGGACAATTCTAGATAGGTCTGGTACAGGCCATCAGATAGTTGACGCCGGTATCCCGATTCAGAGAATAGATTCGGGTGAACGGATTGTAGCTCATGCCGCGCAAGGTATCCACCGTCAGCATGGCGTTGCGAGCGAATTGCGCCAGTTCGGCCGGCGTGATGAACTTGGTGTAATCGTGCGTACCTTTCGGCAGTATGCGCAACAGATACTCGGCACCGATGATAGCCTGCAGATACGCTTTCGGATTACGGTTCAACGTAGAAAAAAAAACCTGTCCGCTGGGTTTGACCAGGGTTGCGCACGCGCGCACAATAGATTCCGGATTGGGCACGTGTTCCAGCATTTCCATGCAGGTGACGACATCGAATTGTCCTGCTTCGCGTTCTGCCAGGTCCTCTGCGGCGATTTTTTCGTAGCGGACTTCTGTGTTGGATTCCATGCCATGCAGGTCGGCAACCTTCAGCGCTTTGTCGGAGAGGTCGATGCCGGTGACCTTGGCCCCTTTCCGGGCCATCGATTCTGCCAGAATGCCGCCGCCGCAGCCGATATCGACCACGTTCTTACCGGCCAGAGCGGCGCGAGTATTGATCCACTCGAGGCGCAACGGATTGATTTCATGCAATGGACGAAATTCTGATTCAAGGTCCCACCAGCGGTGAGCCAAGTTGCTGAATTTCTTAAGTTCTGAGGGGTCTGCGTTCATAAGATGAATCATAGGTTGAAATTCAGATTTTGCGCTTTCTCAATCTATTAGAGAGTTATCAAAGTCGTTGATGGCAACTGTTGCTTCGTGATGTTGCTGTTCTAAGCGAAAGTTATATAGTCTGATGATGTTTGTGGGCTGGCTTTTATGGACTCAACC
>DCSW01000108.1:2923-7448 GCA_002325825.1 Collimonas sp. UBA1456 | reverse complement strand
TCATCCCATGCTCACGGCAAAGCTTCGGCACTAGCGTGCCGCCTCAACCTGCTTCAAGATGTTGATGATCTGACTTCCGGTAAAGCGTGATGTCTCCATGTACAGTTTCCTCAAAATCATATTTAATAAAATTCTACTTTTAACTAATATTTTTTTGGAGTGGATTACCATGCGTATCCATTCATCAGATGAAATAGCACAATGACAGCAGTGATCTTGGAAATCGTGAGCTTTACTGCTCGCAGACTTCCCATAAAATTATTTTTGATTGACATCAGCTGCATACGACATGCGCAGAACTAATGTAGCGTAGTCTCGCTCAGAATTATTAGGTTAGCGCTTCTCTCCAATTTCTGAATTTAGCAATGAGTGCCGTCGCGCGTAACCGAAATAAACGACAAACCCGATCGCCAACCAGCAGGAGAACGCGATCCACGTCTTCGCCTGCAAATGGCACATCAGAATTAAGCAAAACCCAATTGTCGCCAGTGGCACTAATGGCACTCCAGGACAACGGAACGCCCTCGGCAAATCAGGCCGAGTCTTATGCAACACTAGCACCGCCACTGCAATCAGTGAAAATGCCATCAACGTACCAATATTTATTAACTCCGCTAGAATGTTCAACGGAATCAATGCCGCAATGAATGCACACACGATTCCCACCAGCCAGGTAGTAAAAAATGGCGTGGCAAAGCGCGGATGAATACTCGATAACCGCTTCGGTAACAAGCCGTCACGCGACATCGCAAACAAGATACGGGTCTGGGCGTAGGTCATAACCAGGATCACCGTGGTCATGCCGATGATTGCCCCCAGGTCGACAAAGCTGGCGACCCAGTTTTCGCCGGCATATTGCAAGGCAAGAGAAACTGGATGATCGACTACTCCGGCAAATTTCTCGAACGGCACGATGCCCGTCATGACCGCCGCCACTGCCACATACAGCACGGCGCAAATTCCAAGCGAGGCGATTATACCGATTGGCAGCGCACGCGCAGGATTCTTTACCTCCTCCGCGGCCGAAGTCACCGCATCAAAACCAATGAAGGCAAAGAACACAATCGCAGCAGCGTTGAAGACACCATTATAACCGAATGGCAAGTAAGGCTGCCAGTTGACCGGTTTCACATGGCCTACACCGACGGCGATGAACAACAGCACCACCGCCAACTTGATGAAGACCATGATGTTGTTGGCGCGCACCGATTCGCGGATACCGATCGACAACAGTGCAGTAATCACCAGTAGGATGCAGAATGCAGGCAAATTAAACCAGGTTGTAACTCCCGGCACAGCGCCTGGTGCCGCACTCAAGGCAGTCGGCAATGCAATACTAAAGCCAGACAACAGCGATTGCATGTAGCCTGACCAGCCGACTGCTACCGCCGATGTTGCTAGCCCATACTCAAGCATCAAATCCCAGCCTACAATCCAGGCGACAATTTCTCCCATCGTTGCATAACTGTAGGTATAGATCGAGCCAGATACCGGAACCGTCGACGCGAACTCGGCATAGCACAATGCGGCAAAACCACAAGCGATTGCAGCCAGCACGAATGACAGCGACAAGCCCGGTCCGGCCAACAATGCCCCAGTACCAGTGAGAACGAAGATGCCAGTGCCGACAATTGCACCAACGCCCAGCAAGGTCAGGTCCATTGCACCAAGGTTACGCTGCAAGCCTGTGTTGGTACTGCTGGAAAGAATCATCTTATCCAGACTCTTAGTACGAAATAAACTCATGAACAACTTTCTTTGGCAACAATTACGCCGCAATCCAGCGGACGTGAAAATAGAAATTACTCCCGTTCTCTGATCCGGTGAAATATCAAAAATGCAAGAATCACACTTGCAGCGACCCGACCTCCGAAAAATATTATCGGGCGTTGGGATTTGATATCCGGCAGACACTGACAGATGTCAGACCTCGTCGCACATCAATTGGAACAGGAAAATTACGCCATTAGCAAGAACCAATAGCGGACTTTTTACATTGGGTTGCGGGGGCAGGATTTGAACCTACGACCTTCGGGTTATGAGCCCGACGAGCTGCCAGACTGCTCCACCCCGCGCCTGAATATTTAGATTATATCGGATATTGCAACACAACGCAACAATTCCCTGCGCTGGTATTAAAATTACGCAGTGATACACTCTCAGCAGATTGCTATCGGCATCGGAATTGCTATCCGATAGCAGACCATACACTTACTCAACGCGGCGAGGAACATGCTCCTGGTTGCCTCAAATACTGATCGGTTCCTATGAAATTTTGTTCCGAATGCGCGTATTCCGTCTCCCTGAAAATACCGCAGTACGACAATCGCATGCGCTATGTCTGCAACAACTGCGGCGCCGTTTATTACCAGAATCCAAAGATGGTGATCGGCTCGATTCCGGTATGGGAACGCGATGGCGAATTGCGTGTGCTGTTGTGCAAACGTGCCATTGAGCCGCAATATGGTTATTGGACGCTGCCAGCAGGCTTCATGGAAAACGATGAAACCACCGGCGACGCTGCGCGCCGCGAAACGCTGGAAGAAGCCGGTGCGCAGATCGAACTACATGAGCTATTTTCACTGTTAAACGTGCCGCATGCACATCAAGTACATCTGTTTTATCGCGCCACGTTGAAGGATGCCGATTACGATGCCGGCGTCGAAAGCTTGGAAGTGGGTCTATTCAGCGAAGCGGAAATCCCGTGGGATGACATCGCCTTTCCTACCGTCGATATCACCTTGCGTGCGTTCTTTGCCGATATCAAGCGAGTCAATCAGGATGGCAGCCAATTCCGACTGCATACGCACGACGTGTTCAAACCCATGCGTTCCAGATAAGCGCCACCGACCAGCTATCAAGCGAGATGCGCAATGATTCCATGGCTTGAAATGAACAATCCGTTCCCCGATGTCAGTGAAGCGTTGACCGAACAGGACGACGGCACCGGATTGTTGGCGACCGGCGCCAATCTTTCGTCACGCCGCCTGTTGAAATCATACCGGTCCGGGATCTTCCCGTGGTTCTCGGAGAACCAACCAATCCTCTGGTGGAGCGCCGATCCGCGCATGGTGGCTGCGGACCGGTCAGTTCGTCATCTCGACCAGCCTGCACAGAGGCCTTGCGCAAAATACAACGCAGCATGGCCAGCGATCGCCGCTGGCCAGTACATTTCGATTTTGTGTTTGAGCAGATGATGCGTGAATGCGCGGCGCCGCGCAGTGATGACGACGGCACCCGAATTTCGAAAGCTATCGTGGTTGGCTAACGCGCGGTGCATCGATTTGATTACGCCAATTAGTCGGAGGTCTGGCTGGATAGAAAACTGGTCGGCGGTACTTATGTCGTCAGCATCGGCCAGGTGTTTTATGACGAATCGGTGTTCACTCGTGTTAGCGACTCGTTCAAGATCACACCGGCTTACCTGGTGCACTTCCTGCACCAGCATGGCGTCACTATGATCGACTGCCAGCAGCAAACTTTCCACCTCGTTTCGCTAGATGCTGCACCGATTCCACTCGATGCATTCCTGGCGCATTTGCGGCAGACCATAGATCATCCAAAAATCCATCACCGGCGTCGGCTGCCGCTGTTTAAGGATTGAATGGAACAACCTCGTAGTCGGCTCGGCCAGCGCATCATGCCCCCCATAAAACATGATAAAACATCGGTACTTGCTATGTTTGATGCTTATGCAAATCGGATTTCAGGTATAAATTACCAGTGTCTGACGCAAGGTGAGTTGCCGGCTTCAACCATATCGGCAGAGCCTAGATATTAGGAGTGGACATGACGCCTTTAAAAGATCTGCTTTTTTCGATACTCTAGTTTAGCGTCAAGCGCGTTCACAATTGGCGACGCCATCGCACCTGATGAACGCAGATTTTTACTCAGAACTGATCACGAACGGTTTGCGGCGCAGCGGCATCTTCACTTACCGATCGTATGCGACGCTTGCCCAGCGTGCACTCCTTGCGGTGCGCATGTTGGCTGCCTTGTCCCATTCTAAGAGCAGCCAGCGCCGCGCCTGGGAGCGCCACTGTAACCTGAGCACGACTAGTAACCAACCTGACCTATGTGCACGAACATTACGACTTGTACCTACGCCACCAAACCGCACGTCATAGTGGCGGCGGAATGAATCATGACAGCCACAAATATCCTCGATGACGGTTTGTCATCGGTATACACCTTTTACGATCCGGATGTGCGTGGCGTAGTCCTACAGCACTTACAACATCATGTGGCAGATCAGACAAGCCGGACAGCTAGGTATGCCTTAGGTGTATCTCGTCCATTAATCAAAGAGAGCCCAAAAATGGCATATAAAATTAATTTACGGCCTCTCGAAGCTCTGCGTCAAGGACAATGGAGTGCGTTAGAATAGTCGACTGCTACTGGCGCGCGCATCATGCATTGCCAAACCAGCAAGAAGCAATATCGTAGCCCCCCCCTTGATTGCATTACCTTACTCAGCCGCCAACCCATCGTGTCAACCAAAATCCTGTACGCCTTCGCCCGCCCG
>DCSW01000108.1:0-2904 GCA_002325825.1 Collimonas sp. UBA1456 | reverse complement strand
GCGCTCGGGCTCACTTCGTTGCTGGGGCCAACGCCAGTTGATCCCCGCACCGTGATGGGCATCACTTTCCCGAATCCGGTCGGCCTTGCAGCGGGCCTGGACAAGGACGGCGCATACATCGATGGCCTGGCAGCGCTTGGTTTCGGCTCAATCGAAATCGGCACCGTGACGCCGCGCGCGCAGCCCGGCAATCCGAGGCCGCGCATGTTCCGCCTGCCAGCTGCCAATGCCATCATCAATCGTATGGGGTTCAACAACAAAGGCGTCGACGCCTTTGTTGCCAACGTTCAGGCCTCGCGCTTCTTCCAGGAACGGCAAGGCGTGCTCGGTCTCAACATCGGCAAAAACGCCGACACCCCAATCGAGCGCGCCGCCGACGACTATCTGCATTGTCTGGAAAGAGTCTATCCATACGCCAGCTACTTGACCGTCAACATTTCATCACCGAACACCAAAAATTTGCGGCAACTGCAAGGCGCATCCGAACTCGACGCCTTGCTATCGCAGCTCAAGCGGGCGCAACAGAAGCTCGCGGACCAGCATAAGCGCTACGTACCGATCACATTGAAGATCGCGCCCGATATTGATGCAGAGCAGATCAAGACGATCGCCGACGCACTGCTACGCCATCGTATAGACGGCGTCATCGCCACCAACACCACCATCAGCCGCCATGCCGTGCGCGGCTTGCAGCACGAGAGCGAAGCCGGCGGCCTGTCCGGCGCACCGGTCCTGGCGCTTTCTACCAGCGTGGTGCGCCAACTACATGGCGAACTTGGCAATGAGATTCCCATCATCGGTGTCGGCGGCATCCTCAGTGGCCTAGACGCACAGTCTAAATTCACCGCCGGCGCTTCATTGATCCAGCTCTATAGCGGCCTCATCTACCGTGGCCCCGCCTTGGTGCAAGAATGTGCTGCGGCGCTGCGATCGAAAGCCTAGAACCGGTCGACAAGCCTGCTTGACAGGCTTGATTCGAACTTTGAAGGGATCGGAAGAAGGTATATCAAATCAGGAAATCTTCAGAACGCGTTCCTCATATTCGCTTTTGTGCAAGCCACCACTGTTACTATGCGGCTCCGCCTGTAGCGCTTCGATGATATCTGCGCGCTTAAGCTGCGGCGCAAACTGCAAGATAAAATCAGACGTATAAGAACGTAGATAGGTGTCGCGCCGTATCGCCAGCCGAGTTACATTCGAGGCCAGGAGATGCGATACCTCGATCAAACGTAAGTAGTTCTGGCTCGACTGTTCGGTTGCCATTGACGCCACCAAGATTACCCCCGACCCGAGCGATACATATTGCTGGACCACGTCCGAATCCATCGTTGCCGGCACAATATCGGGCGTCATGCCGGCGGTCTTGAACGCGTCGCCGATATGACCGCAACCGGTAAAGCCAACATCATAGGTAATCAGCGGATAGGCAGCCAGATCCGCCAACGTCAGCGGTATCGCAATCTCCAGCAATGAATGACCTTCCGGCACCACCAGAACGTGACTCCATTCATAGAAAGAGAATGAGATCAGTTCCTTAAACTACGTTTAAACCTTCGGTGGCGATACCGATATCGGCCTTGCCGAAAATAATCCAGTCGGCGATGTGTTCCGGCGAGCTTGCTGCAGTGCGATGCGGACATCCGGAAAGCTGATACGGAAGCTCTACACCACGCGCGGCAGCACATGGCGGCGCTTGCGGATCCAGGCTTGCAATACGTTAATATTCAACAGAATGTGTTCGTCACCGAGAAAACCAGCAAGAGCGATGCCGATATAAGGATAGACAACAATGGTCTCCACATCAGCACCGCCGGCAAATCCAGTAAAAGGGATGCAGATATCCGAGGAGCGACGACGTCAACCAGGCCATCAACGATACCGTGGCCGCCATCCATGAAGAGGTGGCCGACAAGGACAAACAGCAGGTTGCCCCTATCAGAAGAAATCGTCCGAATGGTTCGTGAACTTTGACTTGTTGCTGCTAATTTAGGTTGTTTGGTACCAAGGCCCTGATGGGTAGCGAGAAACATGCAAAAGCGCGCGTCCAGACCGCAAACACCGCCGCCGAACACGCCACCCTGCAGAGTGAAGTGTTGGAAGCCAAGATACAAATAATCCAGGCTCAGGTGGAACCGCACTTTCTATTCAATACCATGGCATCGGTGGAGTACCTGATTGAAACCAATCCGCCGCGCGTATCGGCCATGCAAAAGCCTCTTATCCCGTACCTGCGTGCAGGTGTGGGGCGTGGGATCGACATCGTCAAGACCTATCTGGATCTATTGAAGATGTGCATGAAATAACGACTGCATGTCGAGCTGCTGGTTTCGGATGGCTTGCGCAGCACCGCCTTTCCGCCGATGGTGTTGCAATTTCTGGTTAAGAACGCCATCAAACATGGGGTAGAAACCAGGCCCTACAGCGGCACAGTGCGTATCCACCCTTAAGTGACAGATAATCAGTTGTGGGACAGCGTTACAGAAGATGGCCTAGGTTTTGCCACAGTGTCCAGTAATGGCACAGGTTTGGAATTGCAAATTATCATCGATCGCCTCAACCTATTGTACGGCAGAGCGCCGTACAATAGGTGATCACGCCAAACGTTCCGAGCGGCGTCTGCTAAGGCATCGAAGTGCCTTATTAGGTCGTTACACAGAACTAAGCACAAGCTAAATAATGCTATCGCACAGAAGTTACAGTAAAAATTCATATAAAACAGCTCTCACGCCGCACTCTTTTTCTGAAATTGGCCGCTGCAGTGATGCCACTGGTCAGCACAGTCAGCATGGCTACCGAGGTCATCAAGGTCGAACGTCAGCTCGGAAATTTTTAGCAGATCTAACTAATGGATGCCGGAATGATCCACCCCCAACATAAAAAATTATCAGTTAAAGTAGGATTTTC
>DCSW01000115.1 GCA_002325825.1 Collimonas sp. UBA1456 | reverse complement strand
AACAGCAGTAAAATCAGCTCAAAATGCTCTCGACTTACATCGCTGCAGTAGGTTTTTCTATTCATCCGTCAAGTCTACGAAATATCGAACATATTTTCAAAAGATTTGTGGCAAGCTCTCAGGAAGCTGACGGCAGCATGACTAGTCCGCATACTCATCAGCCCGGAGGTCAAAGTGCACATTCTTGTCAATATCACCAAAAGTCTAATGCTGGTGGCATTGGCTGTCAACATTCTCGACGTCTTACAAGCCGCCGATTACGCCGCGCAAAGTCCCGTTTAACCTGGTTGCTCTGATTGAGCTGTATTCCAGCGAAGGCTGCAACAGTTGTCCGCCCGCCGAATAATGGCTATCCAAGATCGGCGCGTAAGCCAATGCCAACAGCACTGTGCCGCTCGTCCTGCATGTCGATTACTGGGATAAACTCGGCTGGAAAGACCGCGTTAACGATCCTCGCTTCACTACAAGACAGCGAGAACTCGCCGACCTCACCAACAGGCGAGTGGTGTACACGCCAGAAATCTCCGTCGGCGGCAGAAAGTTGAGGCACTGGAGATTTCGGCAATGAGTTCGACGGCACCATCAACAATATCGACGCACAACCTTCACCGGCGGATATCGCGGTCAAATTGGAATTGACTACAGCACGCACATTCGATCTGAAATCTAACGTCAAATTACGCCAGGATTCAAGGAACCGCCACAACGCTTATGTCGCCCTGTATGAAATCAAATTGGTGTCGAACGTTTCAGTGGTCGAGAATGGCGTGGTGACCTTACATTACGACTCTTTGGTGCGACGCTGGCTCGGGCCGTTCGCGCTGAGAAACAGCGTTTCCCAGATCCAGGAAAAAAAACGCGCTGGGTAGAGCATCATTTCCGATATTCGGGCAGATCATTTCGGCATCGTCACGTTTGTCCTGAACGCCGTCAGCGGCGAGGTGATGCAAGTCGCCAATCTGGTGGTCGATCACTGGATAAAAAAAAGGGGGGCTTGCTCGTTGCTGGCATCACTCTTCGAGCTTTTCTTAGTCTGGTAGGTTAATGACGCGGCGCGGTAGCGTGCGTATTGCGATGGTATCGCTGGTGCCCAGCCAACGCATTCAAGACGAAGAATTCGGTATCGTTTAAGCCGTGTTCGGCGCCGAATGCGCGAAACTCTGGGTACATCTGGAAGTAAGCTGTGCCGAGCATATGACTCAACGAACTCGCGTTGCCGCGGTTCGATAAGGCGCTCGCGTTGATTAGCGCCTCGACCTCGTCGGCCAGTTCCTTGTTGGTAGCGATGGCGTAATTGCCTCGCTGGTAGACCAGCGGCGGTATGTTCTGGTGTTCAAAATTCGGCACTTCACTGACCATGATGATGTGGTCGCCGCCATCATGGCGATAGGCGATCTTGAGCCGAATGCGTGTGGCACAATTGGCCAGCAGCAGCACCTCGCCAAGGCCGCATTCGATTTCCAGGCGCGTGAATTTGATCTTCCGGTACGGCTGCATGTGCGGCGCTTGCAAGACATCCTGCTCAAATATTTACGCCGCATCAAGGTGCAGGGCGATATTGCCCATGTATTCAACAGTAGCTTTCAGCAGCAGGCCGAGTCGCTTATCCGGCTCGGCCTGCTGCCTGGATTCGGCGGGACGGTGACGTTCACCTGCACTTTACAGATTCTCCGATTGGCTGCCGAGTTGCTGATTGCATTGCTGGTGCTGGAAACCGATACACCGGATATATCACCGTCCTGGCTGGATCAGAAAAAATAGTTCCCGCGAGATTCCGAGGATCGGCGCGCCAACGTCCACGCTGCATTGCAGCGACTGGCGGCGCTCGGCTAAGTCGGGCTGGGATGTTCAGCGATATTATCAGATTCACGCTTGACGTTGTATTTTTAAAAACTCAATCGACATTGCTCGCCAGCCGGGTACTCTATTGCCTGCTTGTGCAATCGCTCGGCCTGTATATTGTCATCGCTAAATTCAGGCCTTAGTATGTTGCTCTTCCTGCAGAATTCCTGTCGGGTTGCGATATTCGGTTTTGCTTGACCCGGCTTGTTCGCCCAATGTTACTTGCAGCAGGAGTTACCGTCGCATTTCGAGTACGGCGTAGGTTTTACCTTTGCGGTGGAGTGCGTGCTGGTGCAAGATAGCGAAATACCGGTGGTTTCCGAATGCTTGTCATTTACCTGGTATCGCCCGACGGCCTATGCACCATTTAGGCCAGAAGAAATGGCGACAGCCAATCTGCCGCTGATCGAGGTGGGTTTACGCTGGCAGGTGCCAGTACGTTTGAAGCACTCACATGGTAATGCCAATCCCCATTTTCTTGACTGCGAAATCTGGTTGTTGGAACGCAATCTGCGTGCTACCGGCTACGTCCGCTCGGATTGAAAGTAACGCTCGAAGAATCAAATGCTGACACCGTTTGTGCTTAGTGCTGGAAATCTGATTGAGGCTATACGCGGTCGTTTGCGCGATCGCATTCTGCATGTGTTGCCGGAGCACCGCTACGCCGGTGTGCTAATGACGCTGGTTATTGGCGGTTAAAGCAGTCCTACTGGGAGGTATTCAATTGCACCGGAGTGAGTCATCTGATCTCGATATCTGGACTGCACATCACACTGATTGCAGCGCTGTTTGCCCGCTGGATAGAGGCATTGTGACATCGTTCATCTTTTACCTGATGCGGCTTGCCGTTGCCTGCGCAGAATGTTGCCGCATTGAGCGGAGCGCTGGCAGCGATTGCGTACGTCTTGCTGGCTGGATTCGGAGTGCCGGCTCAACGCACGCTATACATGCTGCTGGTAGTTGGCGACCATCGATGGCTGCAGGGCGGTACCGCCCTGCATGCGCCAAAGTCCTGTATAAAGGATGCCGCCGACGGCGAAAAATGACAGCCAGAACCTCGGCCATAACATTGCCCTGAGATCGATCAGAAACACTAGAGCCCTGGCCATACAAAGCAAATGAGAAACACTGACGAGACGGCCGCTCCACAACGCCAAGACAGCTGATGGCATGGCTTGATGGCAGCGAGGTTGACGCAATACGCGGTCACCATCAGCTTGTTGCTGCTGAAGGTATTGCTGTTTGGACGTATTTCGTTGATCGGGCCGTTTGCTAACGCTCTGGCTGTCCCGATGATCGGACTGGCGGTCATGCCGTTGGCGCTGACAGGGAGCGTCCTGCCGGCACCGCTATCGCGCTGGTGGACCAACTGGCGCGATTCCTGGGATGGCTCAGCGCTCTGCCGTTTGCGGTGTGGTAAGTGGCGGCACATAGTCCGTGGGCGATTGCCGTCGCATTGCTAGCCACTCTGTTGATTCTGACGTCACGCGGCTGGCCGTTGAGCTAGCTCGCGCTATTAGGCTGGTTGCGATTGTTGCTGGATAACGGCAACCGGCCTGCCGCCGGAGAAGTGTGGGTTACCGCACTGGTGTTGCTGGGGGCGCAGCAGCGTCCGGATCTGGCGCGTTGTGTAGCTATGCTTGATACCTCGATCGTGGCGGATTGGCGCGCCGGTTTGCTACGACCGGGGCCAGGGCTTTGGGTCTGAATAATCGGGTCTCGCAGGCGCGATGTTGGGCCAAGCGCCACAAACTCTGGCCTAGCGCGGAGGCAGCCTATCAGTATTTCGCCGGCAAGCAGGTGTTAGCCAACTGGGCGCCGCATGTGCTACGCGATTACATTAATTACGGCCTGGAAGGCGAACAAGACAATCTGGTTCCGAGCTTCCGGCGCGATATCGAAACTGCTGTCTATCGGACCTTCCCTCATGATATGAGGGCGAGCACTGAAGTCTCGCTTCTCGATGCCGATCGGTTTTGTCGGCGGGATTGATTCGGTCGAGCGCCGACAGGCAGGCCAGGGGGGGGCTACCAAGCGTTTGGTCGGGAAGTTTTTTAGCCAAATTACTGGCGACCACCTGTTTCCTATGGAAGCGCCGGAACTGTCCTCCGGCAATGACACGGCAAATGATTGAAATGTTACTGGCGACGTATAGCGCAGACAGTTAACTGATCAGTTCAATTCGACGCCCCTTATCCAGGCATGTTGTACGATACAGGGCTATTTCTATCAAATATTTCCATGTTATCAACAAATAAAACCGAGAAAAATGTAAATAAGTTCAAGCAAAGCCGCAGCTTGACACGCGCACTTCTATCGAGTATCGGCGGCTTAGTGCTGGCAGGAGCGGTCATCGGCGGATTGTTGATGACCTACGCTCTGGTGGTTATGATGCCGCAATTGCCGGATCTTGACGCGATTACCGATTATCGGCCCAAGGTGCCGCTACGTATCTATACCGCCGATCATGTTCTGATCGGTGAATTTGGCGAAGAGCGACGCAACCTAGTCAACCTGGACGACATTCCTGCCAACATGAAGAATGCGGTGCTGGCAATCGAAGATGCCCGCTTCTACCAGCACGGCGGGGTCGATGTGATCGGCATCCTGCGCGCTGCTCTGATCGACGTCATGCATGGTGGCGCGACACAGGGCGCCAGCACCATCACGATGCAGGTGGCGCGTAACTTCTTCCTGTCCAGCGAAAAAACCTATTCGCGCAAAATCTACGAAATACTGCTGGCCTACAAGATCGAAACCGCGTTGAGTAAGGATCAGATCCTTGAGGTCTACATGAATCAGATCTACCTGGGGCAGCGCTCGTTCGGTTTTTCTGCGGCAGCACGTACCTATTTCGGCGCGGAGCTGAAGGACATTACACTTGCACAGGCAGCGATGCTGGCCGGTTTGCCTAAAGCGCCGTCGGCTTACAATCCGGTGGTCAATCCGAAGCGCGCCAGAATCCGCCAGAAATACATCCTGAAGCGCATGCTGGAACTGAAATTCATCAGCCCGGATCAATACAAACAGGCTGTGGCTGAAGATATTCAGGTCAAGACCAAAGGCAGAAACTATAGCGTGCATGCTGAATACGCAACTGAAATGGTGCGCCAGATGTTGTACGCCCAATACAAGGAGGATACCTACACGCGCGGCCTGACCGTGATTACGACGCTTAATTCTGCCGACCAGAAGGCGGCGTATGATGCAGTACGTAAAGGTGTGATGGATTACGATCGTCGGCATGGATATCGCGGCCCGGAAGCAAGAATCGAATTGCCGCCCGCCGGCGATGATCGCGACCGGGCAATCGAGGATGCATTGCAGGATCGTCCCGACAATGACGACATCGTGCCCGCAGTCGTGTTGAGTCACGATGCCAAGAAAGTGCAAGTGATGCTGCGCGGCGATAATGCGGTGACTATAAGCGGCGAAGGGTTGCGATTCGCGGCGTCGGCGTTGGGGCTAAAGGCCGGTAAGAGTTTACGCATCCAGCCAGGCTCTGTGATTCGCGTCACCAATACCGCCAAGGGATGGCAGATCACGCAATTGCCGCAGGTCGAAGCGACCTTGGTTTCGTTGGTGCCGCAAACCGGCGCGATCCGGGTGCTGGTCGGCGGCTTCGATTTCAATCAGAACAAATTTAATCACGTTACGCAGGCATGGCGCCAGCCGGGTTCAACCTTCAAACCGTTCATTTATTCGGCGGCATTGGAAAAAGGCTTTGGTCCGGCATCGATTATCAATGATGCGCCGGCATCCTATCCGGGCGCGCCAGGCAAGGGGCCCTGGGAACCTAAGGATGGCGGCCAGCCCGATGGGCCGATGCCGATGCGCACCGGTTTACAGCGCTCCAAGAATCTGGTGTCGATTCGTATACTGGACGCCATCGGCGTCAAATATGCACAGGAATTCGTGACCAGCCACTTCGGTTTCGATATCGATAAGACCCCACCATACTTGCCGTTGGCATTGGGCGCGGGGCAGGTCACGCCGCTGCAACTGGTTAGGGCCTACGCGGTATTGGCGAATGGCGGCTACCGCGTCAATCCTTATCTGATTGCGCAGGTCACCGATGCG
Source organism: Collimonas sp. UBA1456 (assembly GCA_002325825.1). GTDB lineage: Bacteria > Pseudomonadota > Gammaproteobacteria > Burkholderiales > Burkholderiaceae_D > Collimonas. Next base: position 7,767 of record DCSW01000115.1, on the reverse strand, counting down.
CGTGGCGTCGAACTGTCCAAGGTTGAGCCTCAGATAGCCGGCCAGAATGCACCACGCGTACTGGATGCCCGCAACAGCTACATTATGACCAGCCTGCTGCAATCGGTAGCGCAGCGTGGTACCGGCGCCGGTACCAATGTGCTGCGCCGCACTGACCTGGCCGGCAAGACCGGCACCACCAACGATGCATTCGATGGCTGGTTCGCCGGTTATCAGAACGGCTTGGCGGCGGTCGCTTGGGTGGGATACGACCAGCCGAAGACCCTCGGCAGCCGTGAGTTCGGTGCGCAGTTGGCATTGCCGATCTGGACCGAATACATGGGCCGAGCGCTGCGTGGTGTTCCTGAATATCAGATGCCGATGCCTGAAGGGATCACCACCATCAACAACGAGTTTTACTTCGATAATTTCACACCAGGCAACGGCTTCATCGCCTCGCTCGGTTTGGAAGAAGATAGCGCTGCTGCGGTCGAGATTAGCCCTGACAGCGTACCTGTGGCGCCATCGCCAACCACGGCGGGGGAGACCACAAACCAAGAGGATGAGAAGCAGGATATTCTCAAGTTATTTGGCGGACATTGAATTTGCCAATTGCATCGGTTGAGTGATAGGTTTTCTATTGCAATCACGCATGCTGCAAAATCTACCATTGCAGATGGGTTGCCGCGAATGCGCCGTAGACGCGGCAGTCGGTTGCTTCATTGAGGCTGGCGATGAATGCGTCGGCGGTTGCAGTCGGCGTGTGCTGTAACATCAGTGCGCTCTGGATTGTTAGCACCAGTTTTTGTACAAAGCGGTGCGCTAGCATTTCTCGTTGTTGCGGCGGTGTCGTTAAGTCCTTGAGCAATTTATCCAGCATGGTGCACAGGTCTGAGTGGCTTGCGGCCACCTCGGCCAGTTGTGCCAGCAGTAGGCCGGTTCGCGTTCAATCGCCCGTAGCACGTCTAGGAACATCACATGCCCGGCGCTTCCCGATAGAAGCGTGCCATCGGGTCAGTTTCGACGTATCCGTTACCGCCCCATACTTCCATGAATTCGCTGATAAACTCCAGCGCCCACTTGCAAATCCAGAATTTGGCTTCAGTCGTGACGATACGGCGTCAGGTGCGTTACAGCGGATCGTCCGGATGTTCAATGTGCTTGCTAGTTGGGGCGTCAGCAGCGTGCGGACGCACTTTCAAGCGCCAGGTCTGACAGCACGTTTTGCATCAGCGGTTGTTTGGCTAGATGGCGCCAGAACCCAATGCGATGGCGCTCATGCTGCAGCTCCTGGCGCATCACGTCGGCAGGGCCGATGATGCAATCGAGGCGGGGCTGGTTGGCTATTTCGATGATGGTCGGGATGCCTCGTCTTTCAGCGCCGACCATGATGCCGAAAGCGTCCTTGAACTCAACTTTGCTGTTGAAATTGTAGTGGTTGTCGAGTTTGTCTTTGAGGCGCTGGATGAGGATCGAATTTTTATTGCCGTCTAGCTGCCAGCGCAGTACGAAGAGACAACTCAAGCCTATCTCGGTGCGCGCCAGCACTATGTGCTACGCATCGCACATCGGCGCCGAGCAAAACTACTTGTGACCGTTCGGCAGGTAGTCAGCGCAACGCCCGCTGCCGCCTGCCAATGGCGTCGCGCTCGTGGTGTTGCTGCGCACATCGGAGCCGCCTTGCTTTTCCGTCATGCCCATCAGGATCGAAGTCTTGTGCTAAAGTACTAGGCTGCGCGGATAATGTTGGTACAATAATTACTTTATTGCAATACTGCAAACAGTGCACGTGCCTGTTGCAGGACCGGGATTGATGCGAGGGTCATGGTGGTCGAGCAGGGTGAGCCTGCCTCGAGATGAGCGTGCGGGAAATAGCCGGCGGGCGTGCCACGTGGCTGTCGCTGTGCGGCTTTATTCATGGCGGGGCGGCGTGCAGCCATTAGCGTCGCAGCAAGCCCAGTAATGCATGCCAGGATGGCATGGAATGTGACAACGTCGATGCGGTTGCCTACGCGGTCGAAAGTGCTCGGTTTGGGCTGATGGTGGTTCGCTAGTTCGGCCAGCTGACAGGGGTTTCACGGCTGCCAAGTTCGGCGCCGTGTCATTGCCAGTGTAGGCGTTTCAAAGATGCCTGCGGCACCGGATCATCAAGGAACAGGTTGTTGCGGTAGAGCTCATCAACCTGATTATTCATTTCTGGGATTTCCCCTGGCATGATTGATATCCTGCTACCTTTATCAGCTGAATGAACTTTTGATTTCGTGGTTTGATTCTCTATCTTATGATAGTTTTTCTGATCCGGAGCAATGCCGAATCGAGCGTTTTCTCGGGCCAAGTCTGCGTGGGCGGTGGCTGAATATGTTATCGGCAAAAAATGGCGGGGCAAGGCAAGTTTAAAAACCATGTTGTCCGTGTCTCTCAGGTAAAATGACGGTAGTGTGTCTCGGTGCTAATCAATATTTCACAACCAACAGCGCATACTCGCTCCTTCGAAACCATATGTCTTACCAAGTTCTCGCACGTAAATATCGCCCCAGAAGCTTCGATACGCTGGTCGGCCAGGAGCACGTTGTACGGGCTCTGACCCATGCATTGGAGCAACGGCGCTTGCATCATGCCTACCTGTTCACCGGTACGCGCGGGGTCGGCAAGACCACCTTGTCGCGGATCTTGGCGAAATCGCTGAATTGCATCGGCGTCGACGGCAATGGCGGCATTACCGCCGAACCCTGCGGCGTGTGCGAAGCTTGCGTGGCCATTGATGCTGGACGATTCGTCGACTACATCGAGATGGATGCCGCGTCCAATCGCGGTGTCGACGAAATGGCGCAACTGCTGGAGCAGGCGGTGTATGCACCGTCGAACGCGCGTTTCAAGGTCTACATGATCGATGAAGTGCACATGCTGACCAATCATGCGTTCAATTCGATGCTGAAGACTCTGGAGGAGCCGCCTGAGCATGTCAAGTTCATTCTTGCCACTACCGACCCACAGAAAATTCCGGTGACCGTGCTATCGCGCTGCCTGCAATTCAACCTGAAGCAGATGCCGCCCGGTCATATCATCAGCTACCTAAACAATATCCTCGGGCAGGAACAAATTGAATTCGAAATCCCGGCCTTGCGGCTGCTGACGCAGGGCGCGCACGGCTCGATGCGCGATGCGTTGTCGCTGACCGATCAGGCGATTGCCTATGCCGCCGGCAAGGTCACGCTGGAAGCAGTGCAGTGCATGCTGGGCGCACTTGACCAGTCTTACCTGATCCACTTACTTGATGCACTGGCAGTCAAGAATGGTGCCGGCCTGTTGGCAGTGGCCGATGACATGGCGACACGCAGCCTGTCGTATAGCGCCGCGCTGGGGGATCTCGGCAGCTTGTTGCATCGGATCGCGCTGGCGCAAAGCGTGCCAGCGGCATTGGCCGACGATTTTCCTGAGCGCGAAGAAATTATTCGCTTGGCCGGATTGTTCGACGCTGAAGAAGTGCAATTATTTTACCAGATCGTCGTGCATGGCCGTAACGAGCTGGGTTTGGCACCGGACGAATATGCCGGTTTCTCGATGACCTTGTTGCGTATGCTGGCGTTTCGTCCGCAGGCTGATGGCAGCACTGTGTCTGCTGCTCCGCCGGTAGCAGCTCCTGCTTCGTGCTCGCCACAAACAGCATCTGTTACGCCTGTCGCAGCGCGTTTGAGCAGTGCGCCTCCAATCGCCAACAGCAGCGCGCCGGTAGTGTGTGCAGATACCAGCGGCATGAGTCCGGCCCGGGCAGCGTTGGAAGCGGCGCGTGCCGCGTCGTCGCGCAAGGTCGGTGCAGCACGATGGTCAACGCAGTCAGCGGCATCGTTGCCAGAACCGGCTTCCGTTCCAGCAGTGGTGGCTCGTTGGGCTCCGATTGCTCCCCAACCAGCCGTACCTGAATACGTGCCGCAAAACTCTTTCGTGCCGCCTTGGGAAGAAGGGATTCCTCTGCCGATGGATTTGCCAGATACCTATTTTCCCAGTTCGGTGACTGAAAAAAAAACTGAAACGTATTCGCAATCGATGCCGTCGGCGCGTGCTTCGGCTTGTGTCGCGGCGCATCAAACGCGCCCGCAGTTGCAGGCCGAACCAGTGCAGCAGTCTGTGGTTGTGCCGGAGCCGCCATTGGTTCTGCAACCAGTTCCCAGTCTGAATTGGGATGGCGACTGGCCGCTGCTGGCTGCCAACCTGGCGGTCCGCGGCGTGGCTCAGCAGCTGGCGCTGCAGAGTGAACTGGTCAAATGCGACAGTAGTGCCGCCGCGGTGCAGTTCAATTTGCGGATCCCATTTGCTACTTTGCACTCGGCCACCGGCAGCGTTGATAAATTGGCGGTGGCACTCGGCGAACATTTCGGCCGTACGGTGAAGATTGAAACTGAACTAGGTACGGTGAGCCATACGGCTCAGGCACAGGCGATGGCGGCACGGGGCGAACGCCAGCGTTTGGCGGAGCAGACTGTGCAGAAGGATCCGTTCATACAGGGCCTGGTGCGTGAATTTGGCGCATCGATTGTGCCGGGATCGATTCGGCCGTTGGGTTGACGCGTTCTGGTTATGTGATTTGCGATGTAGACGTTTTTATTTGTTCAGTTGGGAGGATATGGGCCCCACGCGGACATTAAAACATCACGCTAGAGTGGCCTTTAGGGACTACCCGGGTAGCTTTATCCCGCATTTTTTTATTTAAGAGAAACACCATGATGAGAGAAGCGCCATGATGAAGAGCCAATTGGCAGGGCTGATGAAACAAGCCCAGGCAATGCAGGGCAACATGAAGAAGATGCAAGATCAACTGGCCTTGATTGAAGTCGAAGGCGAGTCGGGCATGGGCTTGGTGAAAGTCGTGATGACTTGCAAGAACACCGTTAAGCGCGTGGCGATCGATGAGTCGCTGCTGGCTGATGATAAGGACATGCTGGAAGATCTGATTGCCGCTGCTTTCAACGATGCGGTACGCAATGCAGAGGCATTGTCGGCGAAAAAAATGTCGGACTTGACCGCTGGCATGCCAGTCGGTTTCAAGATGCCGTTCTGATTCCGCTACGGATGAAAGATGGATTCTTGACGTTGTGTCGCTGGGCGTGATAGCTGCTCAGGAGTCGATATTCGCGGCTGGCTTGGCAAAGGTGTTGGCGATCATCGCTTCGATGACTGGCGGCCAGCCGCGTGAATTTCAAGTTGGCATTGCGCATTCGAACCGTTGCATCATGTTGCATCATTTTTGCGATCCGTTTCCAGCGGTGCCACACTACGAATTGGTTTTTTGAACGGAAGGTTCGATGTGAAAATCCCCTCCAGCCTTACTTTGCTGACTGAAGCCCTGCGTCATCTGCCTGGGATCGGCCCAAAATCGGCGCAGCGCATGGCCTATCACCTGTTGCAGCACGACCGTGATGGCGCTGCCTTGCTGGGGCGCGCGCTTATGAAGGCGGTCGAGCAAATTCGTCATTGTGCTTTGTGCAATACCTTTACCGAGAACAAAGTGTGCGAAACCTGCCTCGATCCAGAGCGAGATCCGAACTTGCTGTGCGTGGTCGAAACCCCAACCGATCAATTGATGATCGAACAAACTCTCACCTTCAAGGGGTTATATTTCGTGCTGATGGGGCGTTTGTCGCCGTTGGACGGCATCGGTCCCAAAGACATTCAGCTGAAAAAGTTGGTGGTACGCGCCACCGATGGTGTGGTGAGCGAAGTGGTTCTAGCTACCAATTTCACCAACGAGGGCGAGGCAACGGCACACTATATCAGCGAAACCATGAAGGCCCGCGGCCTGCAGGTAAGTCGCCTGGCACGTGGTGTGCCGGTTGGCGGCGAACTTGAATACGTCGATGCCGGCACGATTGCTCGCGCCATTCTGGATCGCCGGGCTACCTAAGTTTTGATTTCTTCAAGCTTGGCGATGATTGCACCCAGAAATATAGCTGCCCCAGGATGCCTTTAATTTTCAAAAGCGATACTATCATACAACTCAACAATACATACAGTGTTCATAAGCCAGGCAAGATGGCTGTATAAAAATGACATGACGGTGTTGCAAGCAACTCCGCGCCGTAGCATTGGAATATCGATTAATATTTTGGAAGGCAACCAAAATGAAATTCAATTTGAAGCATTTCGGAATCGCTCTTTGCTTGTTCCTGACGGGGTACTTTAATTTCAATGGTAAGTTGTTTGCACAGAAGCCGTAAAAAATCAAAGTATCGATGGCGGTCGATGGCAAGAACCTGTTATATTACCTACCGTTAACCATTGCTGAGCAACTCGGCTATTTTAGGTCACGGATGAAGGACTGGATGTCAAGATTTCCAGTTTTTCCAGCGTCGTCAAGGTGCGTTGCAGGCACTGATCGGCGGCAGCATTGACGCTGTCGTCCGTATTGGAGCGTTTGAGCACACCATCAGCATGCAGGCCAAGAACCAGCACATCGTGGCGTTCGTACTGCAGGAGCGGGCGCCGAAAATCGTGATGGGGGGGTACTAAGACCATGCCCGATTACAAATCGATTACCCATTTATGAAGGGCAAGAAGATTGGCGTCACTGCGCCGGATTCGTCGGCCAGCATGATGTCCAATTCTGTCTTGGCCAAGGCGGGCTTGAAGCCGACCGATGTGTCGTACATCGGTGTCTGCGCCCCATCAGGCGCCTTTGTCGGTACCGCGCTCCGGTTCGATCGATGTGATCTTCAATCTCGATCCGGACTTTGTCTCGAAGAACATCGAGCTGTCGCAAACTTATACCAATGAGTTTGCGAAAAAAGCCAACTCTAAATATAAATAACGGCATGTCCCGACCGCAGCAATAAACAGATGATCCTTGCAGCTATGACTCCAGCTCTCTTATTCCATCATATCAGTTGTACTTTTATTTTCAATGACGATCTTTATAAATATTATAACCGCAGTGGCCGATACCACGTTGTCGATCGCGCCCGTTCAGGATAGATTCGATTTTCCACGACAAAACATCCGCAAATTCGGCGAGAAGTTGTTGATCAAGACGTCGCGCAAGGAATGTCTCAATATTCTTGAGCAGAGTCCGAACAATCGTGCAAGACAACAAACAAGCGAAACAAATCGAATCTGATTCGTCAGCTTAATCCTGTTCTCCGAGGCTGGGCCAACTATCATCGGCATGTAGTCGCCAAAGCAGTCTTTCATCGGGCCGATACTGAAATCCGGTAGACATTATGGCAATGGGCTACCAGCCGCCACCAGGCCAAAGACCGACGTTGGATTAAACGATGGTACTTCCATACACTAGGAACACGGAATTGGATTTCTGCGGCAGATACAGACAAGCAGTGGTTAGATAGACGACCGAAACGTGTGGAACTGCTATATGTTTCCGATACTCCGATACGTCGCTTCTGCAAGATTAGGGCTGCCGCAAATCCCTTCGACCCCTTATGGGAACCCTACTTCGAAGAACGCATCGTCGTGAATATGCAGGGCAACCTACAGGGACGACGGCAATTGTTACAGTTTTGGTTGGATCAGGATGATCAGTGTCCGCACTAGCAAGAGCGCATCACTCGGGCCACTGGATGGACGTTGCACTACCTGGCCCCGCGTGAGACCCTGTAAACGGACCATGCCGATCCAAAATTGGCGCATAGCCTTAAATCGCTTTATGATCCAATTCGAAGTACGTATTCAAAAGTATGATCATTGATAATGCCGTAGAATTTACACAGAAGTATTTCTTCGCGGCTTGCGAGATGGTCAGATAAATAACCTTCATAACCAATTCGTCACTGAGAAACA
>DCSW01000084.1 GCA_002325825.1 Collimonas sp. UBA1456 | reverse complement strand
CTTTAATGTTGTATTGAAAAAGTGCTGAAAATATTTCGAACAGGATTTTATAGCGTAACAGGAACTCGTTCAAGCAATGGTCGATCTTCGACACTATCAGCATCATGCGCGGCTTCTTGCCTGCATCGTTCAACTGCCAATGCATTTGCATCGTATCGGCCAGCGCTGCAAAATGCGCCTGTAACTCCTGGTAGCCGACCGAAGAATAATCGGACGAAAAATGCACACGCATAACGAATAGCTGTGACTGGACATCGCCAAACTGAGCGGGGTCGATAGTGTTTCAAACGTGATCGGCCAGAAAGCCCGACAGGCGGTAGATAATTTCACGCTGGTCAAGGCAGGACAAGGTGAGAATGTATTCTAGATGGCTCATGTGATATGTTGTATAGGCGACAATCTGGCACTGCGGTCGCAGGCTAAAGACACTATTGTCGTATGCTTGCATGCGCAACATACTAGAATGCATGTCATTCCTATCTGGGAGGTGCGTTCTCAGCAAACTAACCAGGATGGCCACAATTGCCATCCTGGTTAGTCACAACCTCTAATTCTTTTGGTCAGGGCCACAGATGGATGACAGTCATGCCATCACCAGGTGCCGGGATTGCCGATTTATACGAGAGCAGCGGCTGCGGCCGACGAGATGGCGGCGACAGGCTTGACGCTGGTAGTTGCACTCACCTGAACTTCGCCGGTCAGCTGGCCGCCTTCCTCGATAATTACTTTGCTGTAACGGATCTTGCCGGTAAACCTTAACGGTACGAATAAATCACCAGTTTCTCGCGAATAGTCGGGTCACCCTCGAATTCATCAGAGATCTCAACAATGTCTATTTCTGCCGAACTCTTTAACGCATCGTTTTCGGCGATATGGATAATGCGCGAATTCATCGTCGCTTCAATACGTTCCTCAACGACCAGCGTATCGCAATCGATAATTCCGACGCCTTTGAGCTTGATATTTGGACCGACAATCGGTTTGCTGCTGAGTTCGCAGTCCCGGGCCACCTGTCTGGTTACTTCGAACGACGCATAGGCGAGCGGTAGAAGCCAGTTGGCATCGCCCTGTAGGTATGCGGCGTGACGTTACAGAAGCAGTTTTACCTACTCTGCCGTGTGGCCGGACTGAAATCCCCACGACCGGAACATGTTGCTGCTGTCATGGTGGTTGTAGTCCCAATCCACACTCCGGTCGGCATGATATTATTCTCAGATTCAGCCACATCACCGTGCGCCAAGTGACGCACGGTGATGTGGCGCGCAAGGCGTTCGGCGCGATGCAGATAGCGCGTCTCGCCAGTTGCTTCAGACGCGGCGATCAATGCTTCGCAGCTATACATGTTGGCATTTTGTCCGTGATACGACCACACTACGCTTTCTTTTTGCGTGGCTTCATCGGCATACAGGCCGTCCTGCTCCGATCAGAACAGTTTTTCCATCAAATCGAACGTAGCGGCGATACCGTCAGCGGCTTCGCTGATGTCGATGCGTAGTGCATGGGTATGAACCAACAATACAAATGCCGGGCCGTAGCAATGCTGAGTGCGATCCACCGCTAGGCCATTTTCCAGCTTCCAGCGCCCAGGCATAACCGCCGTAAGATGGTTGCCATTGCTTTTGTTGCAAGAAGTCATCGTTGTCGGCGCGGACGCCGTCATCGAAAGAATGAATCGAACTGCATGTCGAACTGCTGCAAGGATTTTTGCGCATTCTGCATTTTCTTGCGGAATTCCGGGCCGCATTTGAGCGCCAAGCCGACCGCCAGGATGTCGATCACCACCAGGTGCGCCAGGCGCGCCGAGATCGGCGTGTAAGGATCGTTGTTGAAGTTCAAATTGATCGGCACCAACACTGTCGCCAGTTCCGCTAGCGGCGTTCCGCTCGGGCCAAGCACGATGATATCGGCGCCGCCTTTTTTTGCCAACTGCACGCTGCGCAACAATGCGGCGTTGCCGCCACGTTGTGAAATAGCGACCATGCAATCCCCCGGCTGCAACAGAGAGGCGGCGATGCTGTGGATATGGGGATCGGAGTACGCCACGGTCGGCACGCCCGAGCGGAAAAATTTATGCTGCGCATCGGCGGCCACAATACCAGAGGTGCCTTGGCCGTAGAACTCGATCTTATTGGCCTTGAGCAGAACGTCCAATGCCAGCTGGATCCCATCCGCACTCAGATGGTTGCGCAAATCGAGTAGGACATTGATTGAGCGGCTGCAAATCTTGTTGACCAGATCTGCTGCGATGTCATCTTGCGCCAGCATTTCATTGGAGCCTGGCAGCGCCACCGCCAGGCTCTGCGCCAGTTTTAACTTAAAGTCGTGCCAACCTTCGTAGCCGATGGCGCGGCAGAAACGCACCACTGTCGGTTCCGACACTCGTGCATTCTTGGCCAGTGCAGTGATGTTTTCAGCCAGCGCCAGTTGCGGATTGTCGAGGATCGTCAGTGCGACCTTTTTCTCCGACTTCGACAACAAGTCGATCTGGGTCTTGATCGAGTCCAGCAGCATGGTCATTCAGTATCTTGCCACGGTGAAGCTGAAAGGTCTGTTCACAGTTCCGGCAATGCTTCTTCGTGCCATTGCAAACCATCGCGCGCGATCAGAGCGCTGGCCGCGGCTGGCCCCCAGGTACCGGCGGTGTAAGGAATCGGATCGTCTTCTTCCTGAGCCCAGTATTCGAGGATAGGTCCAACCCATTCCCAAGCCGCTTCCAATTCATCACTGCGCATGAACAATGTCAGTTGTCCGCGCAGGACGTCCAGCAGTAGTCGTTCGTAGGCTTCCATGCGCGGCGATTTGAAGCTCTCGCGGAAATCCAGCTCCAGTTCGACTGGTTTCAGGCGCATGCCGTCGCCAGGTGTTTTTGCCATCAGGTTCAGTTGCAATCCTTCGTCTGGCTGCAGGCGAATTACCAGGCAGTTAGGCTCAAAGCTGCTGTTCTGCTGGGCAAAGATGGAGTGCGGAATCGGTTTAAAGCGCACCACGATTTCAGCCAGCTGATCGGCCATGCGTTTGCCGGTTCGCAGATAAAACGGTACGCCGGACCAGCGCCAGGTATTGATCTCAGCTTTCAATGCAACAAAGGTTTCGGTGCGCGAATGTGGATTGGCGCCGGCTTCCTTACGGTAGCTCGGCACCGCGATGCCTTCGACATAGCCCGAGCGATATTGGGCGCGTACCACATCCTGCGCCAGCGATACTGGGGTAAAGCGTTTGAGTGAGCGCAGCACCTTGAGTTTTTCATCGCGCACGGCATCTGGGGTGATCGATGCCGGCGGTTCCATCGCAACGATACACAATAGTTGCAGCAGATGATTTTGCAGCATGTCGCGTAGCGCGCCCGAGGTTTCGTAGTAACCCATACGATTGCCGACACCTAGTGCTTCGGCAATCGTGATCTGCACGTCGGAGATCCACTCGCGGCGCCACAGCGGCTCGAACAGTACATTGCCGAAGCGCAGCGCCAGCAGATTCTGTACGGTTTCCTTACCGAGGTAATGGTCGATGCGGAAAATCTGCGATTCGGTAAACACCTGCGCCACCTCAGCATTGATTTTCTTGGCGCTGGTCAGGTCGCGACCCAATGGCTTTTCCAAGACGACGCGGGAGTTCGGTGTTGCCAGACCGCTGGCGGCGAGATTTTTGCAAATCTGCGAGAACAGGCTTGGTGGCGTCGCTAGATAAAACACACTGGTGATTGCCGGATCGGGCCGCATGGAGTTCAATAGTGCCTTGTAGTTGGCGCTATCAGTGGCATCCATGCCGACATATTTGATGCGTTTGCAAAAACGCTCCCAGACGGTGGCATCCATCGAGTCTTTCCCAATACGCGGCTTGACATTTTTTTCGACGATATTGATGAAGTCTCCGTCGCTGCTCTCATGCCGGCCGATGCACAGGATGCTCGCATCTGGCGGTAGATCGTTGGCGCGGTCGCGCGCATACATTGCCGGCAGCAACTTGCGCATCGCCAGGTCGCCGGTGCCGCCAAAAATTGCCAAATCAAATTCTGCAAGTGCCATGATAAATAAGACCTTTAAATTACTTCCGCTAGTAAAGAATAGATGTCAGGTGAAAGCGTACTGTCTGATCTGCCTTTTCCATACTGTTACATTGTTTAAATCTGATTTGCACCACCTCAGCGCCGCAATCCCGACTCGACGTCGGCGTCATTCCTGCAGATGACAGCAGTAGGCCAAAGCTTGTATGGTACGCCGTCACGACAGCGCTGTGCGCGCCATGTCAATCAAGCCATTGGTCGAGCTATCGTGGTTGTGCGGCGCCGCTGTTCCGGTCAGTTCGTCCAGAATGTTGCCTGTCAATACCTTGCCCAGCTCCACACCCCATTGATCGAAACTGTTGACATCCCAGATCACGCCCTGTATGAACACCTTGTGTTCATACAGGGCGATCAGTGCGCCCAGACTGGTCGGCGTCAAGGCCTTCATCAGGATGGTGTTGCTGGGACGATTGCCGGGGAAAGTGCGGTGCGGCAACAGCGCTTCGATGACGTCGGCCGACATGTTATTGGCCTGCATTTCTGTCCGTACTTCATCGGCATTTTTGCCTCTCATGAGTGCTTCCGATTGCGCGAAGCAATTGGCCAGCAACGCTGCTTGATGGCCGGGCAATTGATGGTTGGCGGTTAACGTCGCGATAAAGTCGACCGGCGTAATGTCGCTGCCCTGATGCAGTAATTGAAAATATGCATGCTGGGCGTTAGTGCCGACATTGCCCCAAATAATCGGACAGGAGGTAACTTCCAGCTTGCGGCCGTCAAGGCAGACGCTCTTGCCGTTGCTCTCCATTTCCAGCTGCTGCAAGTAAGACGGGAAATTGACCAGATCCTGGTGATAAGGTGCAATCGATAGCGAACGATAGTCGAAGAAGTTGCGGTACCAAATCCCTAGCAACGCCATGATCATCGGCATGTTCTGTTCCAGCGGCGCGTTGCGGAAATGCGTGTCCATCTCATGGGCGCCGGCCAGGAATTCCGTGAACTGTTCGAAGCCGATTGCTAGTGCCACCGAAAGGCCGATCGACGACCAGACCGAATAGCGGCCGCCAACCCATTCCCAGAGTGGAAACATATGCTCCGGATCGATGCCGAACGCCGTCACGCCTTCGACATTGGTCGATACCGCGACGAAATGCTTGCGCAGATCGCTTTCCTTAACGTTGATTCCGGTACTCAGAAACCAGTTGCGTGCAGAGTGCGCGTTCATCAAGGTCTCGGCGGTAGTGAAGGTTTTTGAGGAAATCACGAATAGCGTGCTTTGCAGATCGATCTGGGTCAGCACGGCGTCGAGATCGTCGCCGTCAACATTGGAGACAAAATGTATGTTCAGATGCACATGCTGGTAAGGGCGCAGCGCCTGGCACACCATTTTGCAGCCAAGATCGGAGCCGCCGATGCCGATGCTGACGATATCGGTGATCGGTTTGCCGCTGTGTCCCAGCCATTTCCCGGAGCGTATTGCCGTGGTGAAGACGTTGATCCGCTGCAACACCGCGTGCACGTCAGCGCTGACGTGCCGGCCGTCGACTACCAGTCCCGGCAGGAACGGAGCGCGCAGGGCTGTATGCAGCACCGAGCGATGTTCGGTGGTGTTGATCTTTTCGCCGCAAAACATTGCTTCGCGCCGCGCTTCAACCTGGCGCTCACGCGCCAGCGCAAACAACTGCGCCATGATATCGGTAGTGACGTGATTTTTTGCGTAATCAAGAAATAGCCCAGCGGCTTTGATCGAGAATCTTTCGAAGCGGGACGGATCAGCTGCGAATAGCTCACGCAACGACTTATCGCCGATTTCTGCATGATATGCATGTAAAGCCTGAAAGGCGGCGGTAGTATTCAGCGGTGGTTGCGGCATATCCTGATCTTTTTTGGCAGTTGGGGGATTTACGCGACTATACAACATTTAAAGGTAATTTAACTACAAAGTTAATTTGAAATCTTTTTGTGTTGGAACTGTTTGCGCTGTGCTCATGTAAAGTAGTCGAAAAACATCATTTTTTCTATAAAATAATGTCACTTTGTCTTGAGATATAGGCATTGTGATTGTTTGATAATGATGTCGTGCTGTTTCGAAAATCCGACTATCGATGAGCGGAATTACACATAAATGAGAGATTCATATTTATTTTTGTAGTAAAATTTCATTTTTTCTACTGTTTCAAAGAAAGTAAATCATGTTAGCACCTGTATCCATACATGCCAGTGTTGCCAAGGTCACTGAGCGGATCGTTGCCCGCAGTCAGCCATATCGTAGTGCCTATCTGGCGCGTCTGGAACAAGCCCGCCGCCAGGGTGTCCACCGTGGCGCGTTGTCATGTACCAATCTGGCTCATGGTTTTGCTGCATTTCCTGTGAATGATAAGTTGAGGCTGAAGCAGGATAAAAGTTCATCGATCGCGGTTGTTTCTTCCTATAACGACATGCTGTCGGCACATCAGCCGTTCGAGCGTTATCCGCAGATCATCAAGGATGCAGTGCACTCTGCCGGCGGCGTCGCCCAGTTTGCTGGCGGTACGCCGGCCATGTGCGACGGCGTCACGCAAGGGCAGCCAGGCATGGAGCTGTCGCTGTTTTCACGCGATGCTATTGCCATGGCCACCGCGATTGCGCTGTCGCACAATATGTTCGATGCCGCCGTCTATCTCGGTATCTGCGATAAGATCGTTCCGGGGCTGTTGATCGGCGCCTTACATTTTGGTCATCTGCCGGCGGTATTCATCCCCGGCGGCCCGATGACCAGCGGTATGACTAATAAAGAAAAGGTTAAGACCCGCCAGCTGTACGCCGAGGGCAAGATCGGTCGCACCGAACTGCTGGAAGCGGAGGCCAAGTCCTATCATAGCGCCGGCACCTGTACCTTCTACGGCACCGCCAATAGCAACCAGATGTTGATGGAGGCAATGGGCCTGCATTTGCCCGGCTCGGCTTTCATCACGCCGAACACGCCGTTGCGCGATGCATTGACCGCCGAAGCCGCACGCCAAGCGCTGAGGATCACCGATCGTGGCAACCGATATCTGCCGGTCGGCCATGTGGTCAGCCCAAAAAGCATCGTCAATGCTATCGTCACCTTGCTGGCGACCGGCGGCTCGACCAACCACACGCTGCATCTGGTGGCGATCGCTAAGGCTGCCGGCATCGTCATCGACTGGAACGATTTTGACGCATTGTCGGCAGTGGTGCCGCTGGTCACTCGCATCTATCCGAACGGCGATGCCGACGTCAACCATTTCCATGCTGCCGGCGGCACCGGTTTCGTGATCCGTGAATTGCTGGATGCAGGCCTGATGCATGAGGATGTCAAAACTATCCTCGGCAACAGCCTGCGCGCGCATTGCGCCGAACCGTTCCTGGACGGTGATGCAGTGGTGTTCAAGCCCGCGTCGGCAAAAAGCGGCGACGACTCGGTGCTGCGAACTGCGAGCGAACCGTTCTCTGCCGATGGCGGCTTGCGTCTGTTGACCGGCAATCTAGGGCGCTCGGTGATTAAGATTTCCGCAGTCAAGCAGGAGCACTGGGTGGTGCAGGCGCCAGCCGTGGTATTTCACTCGCAGAACGAATTCATGAAGGCATTTCGCGCTGGTGAGTTGGATCGCGATTTCATTGCGGTCCTGAGTCATCAAGGTCCACGCGCTAACGGGATGCCCGAGTTGCATGCATTAGTGCCGGCGTTGGGCATCCTGCAGGATGCCGGCCATCATGTCGCGCTGGTTACCGACGGCCGCATGTCGGGCGCTTCTGGCAAGGTGCCAGCGGCGATCCACGTCACGCCGGAAATATTAGCCGGCGGGCCGCTGGGGTTGGTGCGCACTGGCGACATGATCTGGCTGGATGCCGAGAAAGGTATACTGGAAGCATTGGTTCCTGCTGCGGAGTGGGCGCAACGCCAGCCGTTGATGATGAACTTGTCGGCCAATCAGGTTGGCACGGGCCGCGAGCTGTTCGCGATGTTCCGTAACACAGTCAGCGCGGCAGAAGAGGGCGCTACCAGTTTTGCGTTACCACCGGTGCTGTCGGCGCAAGAGCAACCCTATCATTCTGAACAACCACAGAAAGTGACGATATGACCTCAACAAGTCTTCTCTACGGTAATCAGTTGCTCGACATCATGCGCGCGTCGCCGGTGATCCCGGTGATCGCCATCGACGATATCGAACATGCGGTACCGTTGGCCAAAGCCTTGGTCGCTGGCGGCATTTGCGTGCTCGAAATTACCCTGCGTACGGTGCATGGTTTGCCAGCGATTCGTGCGATGGTGGAGCAGGTGCCGGGCGCCATTGTCGGCGTCGGCACCTTAACCCAGACGGAAGAGTTTGTTGCGGCACGCGAGGCCGGTGCGATGTTTGGTGTATCGCCGGGTTTGACGCCGGCTCTGATCGCTGCCGCCAAATCGAGTGGTTTGCTGTTGCTGCCAGGCGTGATGACGCCCTCGGAAGTGATGGCGGCGCGTGAAGTAGGTTTCCGCCAATTGAAACTGTTTCCGGCGGTGCAGGCGGGTGGTGTTGGCATGCTGAATGCGATTTCCGGTCCGCTGGGTGACGTCACATTTTGTCCGACCGGTGGCATTTCGCTGGAAACCGCGCCGGATTTCCTAGCCTGTCAAAACGTCGCCTGCGTCGGCGGCTCCTGGTTGACCCCGAAAGATCTGCTGAAATCCGTCGACTGGAAGCGCATCAGTGCGCTGGCCGTAGCGGCCAGCAAGTTGCGCAAGGCAATCTGATCCTCTTATCGCTGAAACGCATCTCTATCAAGTCGCCGGAATGGTTGTTTGGTCATTCCTTCGTATTTGCCACAACGCTCCAGCATCCTCGTTTCATGCTGCCTGTCACCTAGGAATATCCCTATATTAATTGATAAAGTCACATGCCATTATGATCTTCAGACATTCCAGTAATAGCTTTTGCCAATCCTATTACTGAACGTTTTCAAGAAATTTGGTTAGCCCGATAAAGTCTTAACAACATAGTGCTGCCTTATTCGGCTACGCCGGAGTTTCATTGAACGCCGAGAAATTCCTCGCATTCGGTTGCCGGCCCCATGTAGTAGTCAGCTTGTTCAATGCCATCCCTGTGGGAAGGCCTAACGGGATCATAAAAAAATTAATAGTTTGTATATCTCGCTGACAGATCCCGGCTGTGCTGGTTCGTGTTCGGCGGTCATGCAATATGCATCGGCAAAGTGATCGGTTGCGCCATCGCATGCATGCACCTGTAGTTTGCTCACCAGATTCTGTCGCCGATGCTGATGGAGGAATAGGGAGTAAGCATGACGAATCGCCATCTTAACGTCATCGTCGGCGCAGCCATGACCATTCTGGTATTTATCACTACCAGGATAACCTGATCTATTACACAGAACGCCATTTGTACTTGGTCGGCTACTCGATGTTGCTGGCCTTGTTGTACGGCATTCCTGTCGGCATACTGCTCAGACGTCCATATTTCGCCAGGCATGCCGAAAAAATGAATGCAGATATTCTCAACATTGGTAACACCATTCCCTCGATGGCTGGCATCGCTGCTGCTGATCGTGCGCAATGCCTATGAAGACTTGACGCAGGTGCCGCCATCGATGAAAGAGGTGGCTAAAGGAATTGGCTTGAATTCATTGCAAGTGTGCTGTTCCGAGTTGCGTTGCTGATCATTGTAGGCGGCGTGTGCACCGCGTTGGCGATCAACGTCGGCACGGGCGTCGCTGGCAGTCCTGATTGGCGGCGAAAGCTTGGGCGACCTGACTTTCCCTGTCACTTATCTGAACAACCAGGATCTGCTGTTGTTCGGTGCTACCGCCACCGCAGCGCTGGCATTGACGCTATATGATTTTATGCTAAACCGTAGTGAAGTCAAGCAAATGAATTCCGGACTGGTCTACACCGCCTTGAACAGCGATCAATTGCATATTGGCCTGACTTACTCATCTGATGGGCACATTGAGGGCTTCAATTTTAAGCCTCTTGAAAACGGTAAGCATTTTTTCCTTCTTATCGTGCGACGCCGGTGGTACGTAAAGAAGTTCTCGATGCCAATCCGCAGCTTGAGGAGCAGTTGAATGCGTTGTCGGCCAAGATCGATACTGTCAAGATGGCCGAGATGAATAAGAAGGTGGATGTCTACCAGCAACCGATTGCGCAGGTCGCCGTTGATTTCCTACGAGCCGATGGCTTGCTGTGAGTAATGGGAGAGTGAAATGACACTTTACGATTATCTGTTGAGCGCCTGGCCTGAAATCCTGCATCTAACCATACAGCATCTGATGTTGGTCGGCATTGCGGTCGACTTGGCAATTCTAATCGGCGTACCGCTGAGTATCGTCATGGTCCGGCATCGTCGACTGGTCGGTCCCCGATCATGTTATTGACAACGGTATCAAGGAAGCCGGCATCGGTATCGGCATGACGTTTTGGCAGCGCTTGCGTCTGGTCGATTTGCCGCTGTCAGTGCCGGTGATATTGGGCGGGGTCCGCGGCGCTACGGTAATGAACATCGGGGCGATGGCGGTGGCGGCAATTATCGACGTCCGGTGGCCTGGGTGTGCTGGCGATTGCTGCCGACATGCTGCCGCAACGACTGCTTGCACCGAGAGGAATGCAAAACTTATGATTCAACTCGATCAACTCAGCATAGTATTCACGCAGAAAGACGGCAGTCAAGTAAAAGCGGTGGATGGTATCGAGCTGACCGTTGCCGAAGGCGAGATCTGCGTGTTTCACAGGCCTTCTGGTTGTGGCAAGACTATCTCCTGAAAATGATCAACCGCCTGATCGCACCGACCTCTTGCCGTGTTGCGGCTAAATGGCGAAGAGACCACCGGTATCGATGAAGTCACCTTGCGCCGCAAAATTGGTTATGTGGTCCAGCAGGTCGGCCTGTTTCCTAACATGATCATCGAAGAAAACATTACTGTGGTGCTGCATTTCCTCGGCTGGGACAAGAAACGCAGCTATGAATGAGCCACCGAATTGATCGCGATGGTGGCGCTCGATTCAAAACGCTTTCTTGGAGCCTGTTCAAAATATTTTAAAAATA
>DCSW01000106.1 GCA_002325825.1 Collimonas sp. UBA1456 | reverse complement strand
AAAGCGTCAAAGCTGATCCCGGTGTTCATACTGCATGATCAAAAAAAGAACAGAGGCGCTGCCCCGACAAACAAACTATGTCCGCAGCAAATCAATTCTATTG
The DNA here is from genome assembly GCA_002325825.1 of Collimonas sp. UBA1456. Classification (GTDB taxonomy): domain Bacteria; phylum Pseudomonadota; class Gammaproteobacteria; order Burkholderiales; family Burkholderiaceae_D; genus Collimonas. The sequence continues at coordinate 7,580 of DCSW01000106.1, read as the reverse complement.
AACTAGCTTTCTAATCAAATAAACTCAATGTGCTTCTGCTCGACCAGCCACCTCTATTTTATGGCGTGCAGCTTGCCGCGCTCGAATTACTGATTATGCACTGTTCAGTTTGCTATTGCGGAACTTCCATGATTGCTATCCGACGCCAAACCCTTTTCTTGTCTTCCCTATTTACTCCTATCTTCTTGCCGACTTTGAGCGATGTCCGCGGCCATCATCAAACGTCGTCGTGAGTCCTCTAGGTTTGCACATTTTTTGTTGGTCTAGCTCAGCTGGGAAGCGACTAAAAAGCGATCAAGTAAGTTATGATAACCGTCTCAGAAGTTTGATGTTTTTTAATGGAGCATTGTTGTAAAAAATAAATTTCTATCGTTGATTAGCGCAAATTCATTTGACACCATCTTATTGTATGCCGGCCCCCTGTTTTTGTCACTTTATCCCACTCATGCTGCAGATCATCGCAATTTCATACCAAGCGGCAATTTCTCAATCAAATTACAGTGGCGATACTCACTTTTTATCCGGCAGCGATCGGCGCAGTGGGCGACGGTCGGACAGGAATCGGTGGATTCAAATCATACGTAGTTAATAAAAAACAAAACCAATAATGAATCCCATTTCGGCGCTTCAAAAAATTTAAATCAATAAGGGAGGAAGATGCGTATATTTAAGATTCTCGGCAGCGTACCCCTGCTGTCTGCGATCGCCGGTTGTGTCGTCGGGCCTACCTATCAGGTACCCACGCCGACAATGTCATCGAAAGCTGTGTTGCCAGAATTCCAGAGCAAGCTGCCGATGACGATGGCAACCGATAGAGGCACGACAGACCTGACGCGTTGGTGGTCGCAATTTGACGATCCGTTGATGGCCGAGCTGGTGACTGCCGTGGAGGCCAGCAATCCAACTCTGGCGCAGGCTCTGGCGCGCATCGCGCAAGCACGTGCCAATGCTACCTCTTCCGGCAGCGTCCTGTATCCGTCGCCGGCAGCCAATGCCAGCAGCATCCGCAGCAAATCATTCAGCAGCGACACCGCCTTCATCGCCACCGGCAACAGTGCCACGTTCGATGCCAGCTGGGAGATCGATCTGTTCGGCGGCAAACGCAAAGCGATCGATGCCGCCGATGCGCGCCTGGCTGCTAGTAATGCCGATTGGTACGGCACCAAGGTGTCGCTAGCAGCAGAAGTCGGCAGCACGCTGGTCAACTACCGCGCTTGCGAAGCCACCGCAACGATACTGGCACAGGATCTAACTTCGCGTGAGCAAACCGCGCAACTGACCGCACTCAAGATCAAGGCCGGGTTTACCGCGCTGGCCGATGGCGCGCTGATTAACGCCTCGACAGCCGATGCGCGGCAAAAGCTGATTGCGCAGCGCGCCGAATGCGATCTCGACGTCAAAGCGCTGGTGGCCCTGACCGATATCCCGGAACCGACTTTGCGCACCAAGCTGGGCGCCAGCGATCGTCTGCCACAGCCGTGTAGTATCGTGGTTGACGGCATCCCGGCACAGACCATCTCGCAGCGTCCCGATATTGCGACAGCAGAGCGCACCCTGGCCGCTGTCAGCGCCGACATTAATGTGGTGCAGGCCGACCGTTATCCGAAGATTTCGCTGATGGGTAGTATCGGCGGCGTCGGCGTCTTGCGCTACGACGGCCAGAACAGCCGTTCCAACACTTGGTCGTTCGGTCCGTCAATCAGCCTGCCGCTGTTCGATGGTGGCCGCCGTCGCGCCGCGGTCGATCTGGCGCAAGCGCGCTACGACGAAGCATATGCTGGCTATCAACTGAAGGTGCGCCGTGCAGTGCGTGAAATCGAAGAAGCGCTGGTGCGGCTGGATGCCGCAGCCCGGCGCGAAGTCGATGCGGTGGCCGCTGCGCGCAACTATGAAAGCTATTACCGCGCCATTGACGATAAGTTTAAGGCCGGCAGCGGCAGCCTGCTTGAACTGGAAGATGCACGCCGGACTTTCCTGGCGACCCAGCAAACCGTGATCAGAGTGCAGCGTGATCACATCAATGCCTGGATCGCACTGTACAAAGGATTGGGCGGAGGCTGGCAGCAAGATGCCAGTCCATCCGCAGTGCCGGCTGCAGTATCCCAATCCAATCGTTCTTAATACCAGACAAGTCAAGAATACTTTCATGAAAAAGCTATCTAAAAAACAGGCGGCATTGGTCGGCGTCATTGTGGTGTTGGGTGCGATTGGTTTATGGGCCGCCACGGCGAATCAGACAAAGACTGCTGATAAAAGTGCGATCAGCGCTGACGCAAAACCTAAAGCCTCACTGGCAGTCACCACCACCAAACCGCAAAGCGCGAACTGGCCGTTATCGTTCACCGCTAATGGCAGCATCGCTGCCTGGCAGGAGGCGATTGTCGGCAGCGAACTGAGCGGTATCCTGCTGGAGGAAGTACGCGTCAACGTAGGTGATGTGGTAAAGCGCGGCCAGGTACTGGCACGCTTTACCAGCGAAAGCGTCGCGGCCCAAGTGGCGCAACAGAAAGCTGCCGTCGAGGAGGCGCGGGCTGCCCTGGCGGAGGCCCAATCGAATGCCGAACGGGCGCGCACATTGGCCAACAGCGGCGCGTTGAGCGCGCAGCAGACCACGCAATATGAGATTGCCGAACGCAGCACCAAGGCACGTTTGATGTCAGCCCAGGCCAGCCTGGATATGCAACAGATACGCTTGCGTCAGACACGAGTGGTGGCCCCTGACGACGGCGTGATTTCGTCGCGCACTGCAACGGTGGGCTCGGTGGCGCCGCAAGGGCAGGAACTGTTTCGATTGATTCGCCAGAATCGCCTTGAGTGGCGCGCGGAAGTGAATGCCACTGACCTGCAGCAGATCAAGCCCGGGCAGGTGGTCAAATTGCATATCACCAACGGCGTCACAGTGGAGGGCAAGGTCCGCATGATCGCGCCGACAGCCGATCCACTGACCCGCAACGCGTTGGTCTACGTCGATCTACCAGTGCCGGTCAATGCCCATGCCGGCATGTTCGGCACTGGTGAGTTCATGCTGGGACAAGCCGAGGCGTTAACCCTGCCGCAAAGTGCAGTCGTGATGCGTGACGGTTTCAGCTACGTCTATCAGCTTGGCAAGGACGATAAGGTCACGCAAACCAAGATCACGCTCGGCCGCCGTGTCGGCGACCGCATTGAAGTAACCAACGGCGCCAGCAAGATTACCAAGGACATGACGCTGGTGGCGCAAGGGGCCGGCTTTTTGGCCAATGGCGATATCGTGAGCGTCGTGCCTGCCACAGCGCTGACGCCGCCATCAGCACCCGCAGCCACACCTGCGACCAAGCCAACCGTGGCGAATACAGCGCCGCTGGTCATGAAGTAGGCACGGAGCTGCCATGAACTTCTCCGCGCTCTCGATCAAGCATCCGGTCCCGGCCATCCTGCTGTTCATCATGCTCACAGTCATGGGCTTGATGAGTTTCAACAGCATGATGGTGCAGGACGCTCCCGATATCGAATTTCCGTTCATCACGGTGATTACCAGCTTGCCAGGCGCCTCGCCGGCGCAGCTGGAAACCGAGGTCGCCCGCAAGATTGAAAATTCGGTCACCACCATTACCGATATCCGCCACATCTACACTACCATCAATGATAGTGTTGTGCATACTACCATCGAATTCCGCTTGGAGAAGGATCTGCAGGAAGCGATGGACGACGTGCACGATGCCGTCAACCGCATCCGTAGTGATTTGCCGGTGGGTGTGCGTGATCCGATATATTCCAAGGCCAGCACCTCGGGCCAGCCTATCCTTACCTATACGGTCAAGTCGGATCAACTGGATGAAGAAGCGTTGTCCTGGTTTGTCGACAATACTGTTTCCAAATCTTTGCTGTCGGTTCCCGGCGTTGGCCGGATATCGCGCATCGGTGGTGTCAACCGCGAGGTATTGATCGAACTCGATCCGACGCGCATGGCAGCGCTGAATATTTCCGCAGCAGATATTTCACGTCAGTTGCAGTGCGTGCAGCAGGAGTCGCCCGGCGGCAAGGCGGATATTAGCGGTGCGCGCCAGTCCGTGCGGATCATCGGTACCGTCGGCAACGTTGCTGAAGTCGCGGCATTGCAAATGGCTTTGCCGGATGGTCGCATCATCCGCCTGGATCAAGTCGCCAAGGTAACTGACGGCATCGGCGAACGAACTGCGATCACACTCCTTGATGGTAAGCCGGTGGTCGGCTTCGAAATCGCGCGCAGCAAGGGCGCCAGTGAACTCACGGTGGCCAAGGCGGTGCGCAAGGCGATTAACCAACTGACTGAGAAAGAGAAGCATGTAAAGATCGCAGAAGCATTCAACAGCGTCGATGCGGTACAGGAGAATTATGAAGGCTCGATGTCGCTGTTGTACGAGGGCGCATTGCTGGCGGTATTGGTGGTCTGGGTATTCCTGCGCGACTGGCGCGCCACGCTGGTGGCCGCCGCCGCGCTGCCGTTGTCGATCATCCCGACCTTCCTGATGATGAACTTCCTCGGCTTCTCACTCAACGGCGTCACCTTGTTGTCGCTGGCGCTGGTGACCGGCATCCTGGTAGACGACGCGATTGTCGAAATCGAAAATATCGTGCGCCATCTCCGCATGAGGAAAAGCGCCTATCAAGCAGCGCTGGAAGCTGCCGATGAAATCGGCCTGGCGGTGGTTGCCACGACCTTTACGCTGGTCGCGGTGTTTCTGCCGACTGCGTTCATGAACGGCATCGTCGGCAAATACTTCAAGCAGTTCGGTTGGACCGCCGCCATCGCCGTAACCGCATCGTTGGTGGTGGCGCGCTTGCTGACACCGATGATGGCAGCTTATTTACTGAAGCCAATTGTGCATGCAAAAAAAGACAGTCCCCTGATGACCCGGTATCTGGCGATTGCGTCCTGGTGCTTGCACCATCGAGTTAAAACGATGGCGATGGCGGCAATATTTTTTGCAGCTTCGTTGGCCATGATTCCACTCCTGCCGACTGGATTTATTCCGGCGAGCGACCGCGGTCAGACCCAAGTCTCGCTGGAACTGCCGCCAGGTAGCGTGCTTGCCGACACCAGGGCAAACTCCGAGCAGGCACGGCGTTTGATCATGCAAAACAAAGATGTGGAACAAGTGTATAGCGCCATCGGCGGCGACGAAGCTCGGCGTTCGAAATTGACCATCTTGCTAAAAGATCGTCCGCAACGTAAACGCAGCCAGATCGAAGTGGATGCCGAATTGCGCGAAACACTCATGAAATTGCCGGGCGTGCGGGTGACAGTTGGCGCCGGTGGCAACGGCGAAGAATTGCAACTGCTGCTGTCCGGCGATGATCCCAAAGCGCTGGGTGCGGTAACCAAAGCGGTGGAGCGCGAAATACGCACGATGCCGGGCCTTGGTAACATCATCTCCAGCATCAGCCTGGTGCGGCCAGAGATCATTGTGACGCCGAACTTCGCCAAAGCTGCCGATCTTGGCGTGACTGCCTCGGCGATCGGCGAAACCTTGCGGGTGGCAACCGCCGGCGATTACGATCAATCGCTGGCCAAACTCAACCTGCCGGAGCGCCAGGTGCCGATCCGCGTGCGTTTGCCGGAATCTGCGCGTCAGGATATTAGTGTTCTGGAGCGCTTGTCAGTGCCGGGGAAGAAGGGCAATATGCCGTTGAATTCGGTGGCGGACATCCGCTTCGACAGCGGCCCGGCACGCATCGACCGGATCGACCGCAATCGGCGCGTCATTATTCACATCGAACTGAACGGCCATGAACTGGGCGACGTACTCGCCAAGGTAAACCAGTTGCCGGCATTGAAGAACTTGCCGCCCAATGTCAAGTGCGGTGTGCTGGGCGATGCGGAAGTGATGAAGGAATTGTTCTCCGGTTTCGGTCTGGCGATGCTGATCGGTGTGCTGTGCATCTACATGGTATTGGTGTTGCTGTTCAAGGGTTTCCTGCAACCGATGACGATTCTGGCTGCGCTGCCATTGTCGATCGGCGGCGCTTTCGCAGCCTTGCTGATCACGCACAATTCGTTCTCGATGCCGTCACTGATCGGCTTACTGATGTTGATGGGGATTGCGGTCAAGAATTCAATCCTGCTGGTCGAATATGCCATCGTCGCCCGCCGCGATCACGGCCTTAATCGTTTTGATGCATTGATGGACGCCTGCCACAAGCGCGCCCAGCCGATTGTGATGACCACTATCGCGATGGGCGCGGGTATGCTGCCGATTGCGATTGGCTGGGGAGCGGATAGTAGATTCCGCGGGCCGATGGCGATTGCCGTGATCGGTGGACTGGTGACCTCAACTTTCCTGAGCTTGTTGGTGATTCCGGTAGTGTTCACCTACGTCGATGATTTATTGATATGGACATCGAAAAAATTCAGGAAGAAGCGGGCCGCAGTGGCCGATCCGCTAGCCTTCGAGTTGGTGCCGTAAGAAGAATAAACGATCTTCTTTGGCGCATGATGAGATTATTCTTATATGAAGCGCAGGTCGATATTACGTCCTGAGCCAAACAGCTCTTTGGCGGGGCATCAACTGTCAGGTGCAGCAAATCAGTCGAGAAGAACCGGTGTGCGGTCCTTGAAGTTTGTGACGTTTGTAACGTCTGTGACAGCAGACCGAACCCCCAGCGACCGTACTAACGGTAAACCGCCCCCACACCATCTAGTTGTTTACCACCGGGCCGATACCAGCGCGACAGGCTACCCCCCCCCAGCGCCGTATTACCGCGATATGCCGCAATACCGGCATTCAGCGAAGCTTTCCCCCGGGATATAAGGCGTCACACTATTCAACGCGGCCAATGCAGCAATTCCACGGCTAGCTGCTTTGTCAATCTGATTCAATGCATTGGAAACCCTGATTGAAGCGCTGATCGGTGTGGTCGTTGGCGCTTTGCATAGTTTATGCTACGCTGTTAGTGTCTGCCGCCGCCGGAATTTTTTTGTCGCCACCCGAAACGAAGTATGGCTCAGGCAGACCAATGCCGCCGCTGTTGTTTTCAACTTTTGCTGACGCGATTGTCGATATTGGTGATCTGACCTTGCAGGTTGTCGCGTAGCGCCGTGATCTGATCTCCTGCATGCTGCCCGCAGCAATGGTGCCGTTGGTGACGTTGTTCAGCACGCTCCCGTTGGTCCCAAAAAAAGTGACGGAGTTGTTGTTTGGGCCAGCGTCGTACACCATCGCATTGAGTGCATTACCGCTGCCGTCTACCAAGACGGTATCCTTCAATTGCTTGAGGTTGACCGTATCGGTGTCTTCCGTAGCAGCTGCCAAGCTGCTGATTTGACGGCCACCAACTTCCACTATAGCCCCCCCGTCAAGTAGTCAATAAGGATGTAGAGTTTTCTGCCTTTTGCCGATACGAAATAATGCCAAACAACAGAAAATCACGCATCCAAAATGTCTTGATTTATGGGAAAGACTATAGCAGCACCAGGGATTTGTTCAGGCTCGGCATTGCCATGAAGTCGAAGGTATCCAGACTTTTGGTAATCAGAAACCTGGCAAGTCGGATGTGCTGCTCCATCGCGCGGCGTTCACGGTCGATACGTTCCAGTTCGCACAACCCTGCCACTGGCGATG
>DCSW01000019.1 GCA_002325825.1 Collimonas sp. UBA1456 | reverse complement strand
CATTAGTCACCGCGGCTTTTATAGAAGTGAGCTTATAGCAAGCTTATTTACGGCTTGTAGATTCTAATTTGCAGATTTACAGCAGATAAGATTGCAAACGCGCCACCACGGCTTCCCGGCCAAATAATTCAAGTACGGCATCGATCGCTGGCGTCTGCAACTGGCCTGTCACCATCAAGCGCAACGGCATCGCGAACTTTGGCATTTTCAACTTATGCGAGGTCAGTACTTCCTTGATCATCAGTGCCAGGCTCTCCGTGTTCCACTCCACCGTTGCGCAACGCGCCACGAAATCGGCCAGCGCCGGTCTGATCACATCGGTAAAGTGTTGTGTCAACAGCGCGGCATCGGGCGTCGGCTTGCGGTAGAACAGCATGGCCGCAACGCCGATTTCATTGACGGTATTGGCGCGTTCCTTTAACAGGCCGATCACTTTCGGCAGATCCGGCGCATTGGTGAAATCGGCGCCGTCCTTCTCCATCAGTGGCTTTACCATCGCAGCCAGGCGCGCATTGTCGGCCAGCTTGATGTAGTGATTGTTGATCCACGCCAGTTTTTCTGGATTGAATTGCGCCGGCGATTTCGACAGATGGTCGAGATTAAACCATTCGCAGAACTGCTTCATCGAAAAAATTTCTTCGTCGCCATGGCTCCAGCCGAGACGCGCCAGATAATTCAGCATCGCTTCCGGCAGATAGCCTTGCGCCGGATAATCCATGACGCTGACCGCGCCGTGACGCTTCGATAGTTTCTCGCCGTCGGCGCCGAGAATCATCGGTACGTGACCATACAACGGCAGCGACGCACCGAGCGCTTTCAGGATATTGAGCTGGCGTGGTGTATTGTTGACGTGGTCGTCGCCGCGGATCACATGGGTAATCTTCATATCCCAATCATCCACCACAACGCAGAAATTGTAAGTCGGCATACCATCAGAGCGAGCGATCACCAGATCGTCTATTTCACAGTTGGAAATCGTGATGTTGCCTTTGACTACATCGTTCCAACTCACATCGCCGTCGAGCGGATTCTTGAAACGCACGACCGGCTTGCGATCGACTGGAACCGGCGGCAGCGTCTTGCCCGGCTCTGGACGCCAGGTGCCGTCGTAACGCGGCTTTTTTCCAGCAGCGCGCATCAGTTCGCGCATCGCTTCAACTTCTTCTGGCGACGAATAGCAGTGGTAGGCCGTGCCTTGCTGCAGCATTTGTGCGATCACTTCACGATAGCGATCCATGCGGCGCGTCTGGTAAAACGGCCCTTCGTCATACTCCAGGCCCAGCCAATGCAAGCCGTCGATGATAGTTTGCACGGCTTCTGGCGTCGAGCGCGCCAGGTCGGTATCTTCAATGCGCAACACGAAGGTTCCACCGAAATGGCGTGCAAAGGCCCAGGAGAACAGCGCAGTGCGGGCGCCGCCCATATGCAGGTAACCGGTCGGGCTAGGGGAGAAACGGGTACGCACCGGTGCGGATGAGGAAGTGGAAGCTGGAGCGGAATTCGAAACAGTCATGATAAATAAAAACGGCATTGGATTGCCAAAGCTGTTATCAGGGAAAACCCCATTTTACGCGCTACTCGAGTGGATGGAACAGTTGCGCCGATCTGTCTGTCACCAGCGCTTATTTGACGGTGACGTTGATAGTCTTGCTCATTTCCGGCCCGTAGGGCTGATGCGCGCCGTTGGCAAACGGCATGGTCAGCTTGTATTGACGGGCGGCAGCGTGATGTTGGCTTCGGTTTGACCTTTACCAAAATGTAAATGCTTTTCATTGACCGGGATCGATTGTCCAGCCGGAATGTTGTCTCGGTTGATTCATAGGTGATGATGGCCGGTTCCAGGCGTCATGTCTCCGGCTGGCTTGAATTCCATGTCGCTGACGTCGAACTTGACGGTGAGTGGGCTGCTGACCACCGTACCTTCAGCTGGCCCGAGGAACGAGACGGATGCAGCGTGTGCTATCTGTGGTCAAAAACCGGTTGACAACCAAGCCGTGGAAAAAAGTACCGAAAGAATGCATGATTTAATTCTCTTATCCTTTAGATGACAAATAAGTAACACTTAAACGCTTAAAAACCATCACACTCAAATCGCAGGTAATGCGAGAAGACCGCCTACAATTTACTAGTTGTAATCATACAGCGACATCGTCTGCGCTAAGCGCCACAATTCACACAAAGGACAACAAATTATGCAAACCACGTTCGGCAATGTATTGCACGACCTGCCGCACGACGGTTCCGTAGAAATAATCAAGTTCCTGCACGCATACGGCGGCCTCGAAATCGAGCGCATCATCATCCAACGAACAAGCCAGCGCACCCGGCTTCTGGTATGGTAATCCGGAAGAAGAACGGATGCTGATGTTGGGCGGCAGCACCGAACTGACGTTGGAAGGTGCCGCCGCTCAGCACATCATGTGCCATGGCGGACTCTAGCTACACTTTCCTGTCCATTGTCGCCACTGCATCAAATGGACCGATGGCCACCAACCTACCGTAGGGCTGACGGTGCGTCATCAAATCAATCTGCTTCAATCATCTTAATCATTCTTGATGACGATGGTCGGAAATTTGCTCGACATGTCGCGTGCCTTTTCGGCAACCTTGATAGCAACCTTACGCGCAATCTCCTTGTAGATCTTGGCCACCGCGCCGTCCGGTTCCGCGACCACGGTCGGCTTGCCGGAATCAGTCTGCTGGCGGATCGACATGGTCAGCGGCAACGCACCGAGGAAGTCCACGCCGTATTCGCCGCACATCTTGGCACCGCCACCTTCGCCGAAAATTGCTTCGGCATGACCGCAGTTTGAACAGATGTAGGTGCTCATGTTCTCGACAATGCCGAGGATCGGAATACCGACCTTCTCAAACATCTTCAAACCCTTGCGCGCATCCAGCAACGCGATGTCCTGCGGTGTGGTAACGATGACGGCGCCCGTCACCGGGACTTTTTGCGACAACGTCAACTGGACGTCGCCGGTGCCGGGAGGCATGTCAACGATCAAATAATCGAGATCGCGCCAATTGGTCTGCTCCAGCAATTGCTGCAACGCTTGCGTGACAATCGGGCCACGCCATACCATCGGCTCGTCCGGATCGACCATGAAACCGATGCTCGATACTTGTAGACCATGATTTTCCATCGGCTCCATGCTCTTGCCGTCTTTGGTTTGCGGACGGCCGCTGATGCCCATCATCATCGGCTGCGACGGACCATAGATATCGGCATCAAGAATGCCAACCTGCGCACCCTCTGCCGCCAGCGCCAGGGCCAGATTAACGGCGGTGGTCGACTTGCCAACTCCGCCCTTTCCGGATACTACCGCGATGATGTTTTTGATGTTGGCTAACAGCCTGATGCCGCGCCGTACCGCGTGCGATTGTATTTTTGAATAGACATGCGGGCTGACCTGGCCGACGCCGGGCAACGCCCGGACCGCAGCAACCGCAGCATCGCTAATCAAAGCCAACTGGCTCTTGGCAGGATAATCGAGTTCAACGTCGAACGTGACATTGGCGCCATCCAACTGTATATGTTTAGCAGACTTTCCAGCAATCAGATCCTTGCCGGTATTCGGATCAATAACCATGGCCAATGCTGCCTTGACTGCTCCAATCGCGATGCTCATTACTTTTCCTCCACGCATTTTCAATAAGATGCAGCAAGTCTAAAGTATATTGCTGCTATTCGGCGCGCGTAGCGTAGCATAACAACATTTAAACTACGTCTACTCGAGCGCTTGCTACGACCTATATTCCGGTTATACCGATAACGCTGCTGGCACGATGTGCCCACGCGACGTTACGCTATCCCGCAATTGTCGTCGTTGACTGCTAAAATTAGCCTTTATTCCAATCCGCCACACTCAACATTACAAAATGAGTATCATTTTGCCTTCAACTCCCCGGCGATTATTCGTCACTACCGCTCTTCCTTACGCCAATGCAGCGTTCCATATCGGCCACATCATGGAGTACATCCAAGCTGACATCTGGGTCCGGTTCCAGCGAATGCAGGGCCATGAAGTCAATTTCGTCGGCGCTGACGACGCCCACGGTGCACCGATCATGATCGCCGCCGAAAAAGTTGGCATCACACCGCAGAAATTCGTGGCGCAGATCGCCGCCGGCCGCAAACAATATCTGGACGGCTTCCATATCGCTTTCGATAACTGGCACTCGACCGACGGCCCTGAAAATCATGAACTGTCGCGCGACATTTATCGCAAGCTGAAAGCTGCGGGCTTCATCGCCACCAAGACCATCGAGCAATTTTTCGACCCGGTCAAGAACATGTTCCTGCCGGACCGCTACATCAAGGGCGAATGCCCGAAATGCGGCGCCAAGGATCAGTACGGCGATTCCTGCGAAGTGTGCAGCTCGGTGTACGCTCCGACCGACTTGAAGAATCCGTACTCGACGCTGACCGGCGCGACACCGGTGATGAAATCGTCGGAACACTTCTTCTTCAAGTTATCCGACCCGCAATGTGTGGAATTCCTGCGCGACTGGGCGCTCGGCAATACCGATGGCAAGCCACGACTACAATCGGAAGTCGCCAACAAGGCCAAAGAATGGCTGGAAAGCGATGGCGGCATGGGAGACTGGGATATCAGCCGCGATGCACCCTACTTCGGCATTGAGATCCCGGATGAACCGGGCAAGTATTTCTATGTCTGGTTGGATGCGCCGATCGGCTACCTGGCTTCGCTAAAGAATTATTTCGGCAAGATCGGGCGCGACTACGACGCCTTCATGGCCGATCCGAAGACCGAACAATACCACTTCATCGGTAAGGACATAATCTATTTCCATACGCTGTTCTGGCCAGCCATGCTACATTTCTCCAGCCAAAAAGTGCCGAACAATGTGTTCGTGCACGGCTTCCTGACCGTATCTGGCGAAAAGATGTCGAAGTCGCGCGGCACCGGAATTTCGCCGCTGCGCTACCTTGATCTCGGAATGAATCCGGAATGGATGCGCTACTACATCGCCGCCAAGCTGAGTTCTAAGGTGGAAGATCTGGACTTCAATCCGGGTGACTTCGTCGCCCGCGTCAACTCCGACCTGATCGGCAAATACATCAATATCGCCAGCCGCGCCGCTGGCTTCATCACGAAAAAATTTGATGGTAAAATCAGCACCGTCTGGGCTAGCGACAGCGATCCTTTCCTGACTAGCCTGCGCGCCATGGCCGGCGATATCCGCACACTGTACGATGGCCGCGAATACGGCAGGGCCTTGCGCGCGGTGATGGAGCAGGCCGATGTGATCAACGCCTACGTCGACGCCAACAAGCCGTGGGAACTGGCCAAGGACCTATCAAAGAAAGCGGCACTGCACGAAGTCTGCAGCCACCTGCTGGAAGCATTTCGCATCCTGACCACGTACCTAAAACCGGTGTTGCCGGCGCTGGCTGCCCAGGTTGAAGCGTTCCTTCAAATCCAGCCACTGGTATGGGCCGATGTAGCCAAGCCACTGGCCGATGGTCACCAGATCAATGCCTATACGCATCTAATGACAAGGGTCGAACCAAAGATGCTGGATGCGTTGTTTGGTGCGCCTGGTGCGGAGTCGGCCACCGACACAGCCACCAGCACCATTGAACCGCTGGCAGCAGAAATCAAGATCGACGATTTCGTCAAAGTCGATTTGCGCATCGCCAAGATCGTCAACTGCGAACACGTCAACGGTTCCGACAAATTACTGCGCTTGACCCTGGATATCGGCGAAGGCCACCTGCGCAACGTCTTCTCCGGCATCAAATCGTCCTACCAGCCGGAAGAACTGATCGGCAAGCTGACGGTGATGGTGGCGAATCTGGCGCCGCGCAAGATGAAGTTCGGCATGTCGGAAGGCATGGTGCTGGCAGCGTCGGCATCGGACAACAAGAGCAATGCCGGTATCTATGTACTCAACCCGTGGCCTGGTGCAAAGCCGGGCATGCGCGTTAGTTAAGCAAACATCTCAACCCACAAGTCCGCGAAGCGAGCACCGGGCGCGTGCTGCACGACCTGCAGCGCGGCGGCAGTTTCATGTTGCAAGTCGATACGCAAGCGATCAGTTCGGTGCGTTGGCTGCCGTCGGATACTGAAATCAAGGCCCGGGAAATTCTGCGCATGGGGGTGTTGCCGGCCTATCGCAGGCAAGGCTTGTCGCAACACCTGATAGAAGTGGTGACACATCGTGCCCAAAGAGCCGACATCAATGAACTGCTGTTGGCTGTACGTGCTTGACTAGGGTCGGGTAGTCGCATCTGTATGCGGTGTTTGAATTCGAACTGGTGCCGGAGCTGGAATATACCCGCTCTCATCCACTGAAAGAACCGCCGCTGGTGATGCGGCGCTGGCTAAAATGATAAGTGAGCATAACGTGGCAGCCTATCGTCCTGAATAACGCACGCTTGGGCGCGTTGTGCTCAAGCTACTCCAGGTTTGCTCAGTGACCGGAACACCTGCGACACATGGATGTCACCAGCCTGCTGGTGACATCCATGTGGAAATTGAAGGAAGCCTGGCTGGCGTCGCTTTGGATATAGCGCCAATTCCAGACTCCTTCGTTCTTGCGGGTAAATTTCACCACTGTGCGCGGCTTACCCAGCATCTTCTGGACCTCTTCCTTACGCATGCCGACCTTGATCCTGGCGAAGTTTTCTTCAGTCAGCACTTGCTTGTAATTACTCAGCAGCTTGCCATCCTTGCCGATATAGAAAATCTAGGTGCGCGCCGCCGGCTTGGCCTTTTGGATATTCTAGCGTACGCTCGCCGTTTTTCTTCTCCCAGACAGTACCAGGCTGGACCACGGCATTGCGCACATCAGATTCGGAGGATTCTCCGCGATGAAGTTTTTCCAAGCCGGCCTCCTGTACGAAATGACCGTTCTAGTCGCAAGCAGCGATCAAAAATGGCGTAAATCAACATTATAATGCAGCGTACCCATGATTTCATCATTAGCTCCTGATTGCATGGTATTCAACTGGATTTCTATTTCGACACCACAAGATAATCCCCCTGCTCGCTGTGCACAAACAGTTCAGCAGCCAGAAAATAGCATAAAATAGAGCCTACTTTCAGCGAATTATAAAAGCGGCCATGACATTCTCCAAGCAAATTTCCGATTACGAATCTGATATCACCAAATTCATCGAAGAACTCAAGAAAAAAAATACAAAATTGGAAGAACAGCAACTTGCCGGCCGCGCCTTGCTGTGGGATAAAGCCCCGATTGATCTGGACAGCCAGCGCCGAATTCAGGAATCGCGCGTAGCTCAACAACCCTACGTTTATCAAAACAACCACTAGCTTCATCAAGATCAGGTAACGGTCAATGAGTCAGAACGTGTCAGCTGCAGCAGAACTGACGCCGGAAGGACAGCCCGATTCGACGCCGGCCGTGATCGACGGCATCGCCTTTGCACGCCTGTACGGCGGGCCGCTGTTCCTTATGCCGACCGACTTGTACATTCCGCCGGATGTGCTGAAAGTCTTCCTCGAAGCATTCGAAGTTCCACTCGATCTGTTGCTATACCTGATCCGTAAGCAGAACTCTAATATCCTCGATATTCCGATAGCGCAGGTCACCCTGCAATATCTGGAATATGTCAACCAAATTCGCATCACCAATCTTGAGTTAGCGGCGGAATACCTGCTGATGGCAGCGATGCTGATCGAAATCAAGTCGCGCATGCTGCTGCCGGTGTATAAGACCGATAGCGAAGAATCCGAAGATCTGCGTGCCGAACTGGTGCGGCGACCGCTGGAATACGAGCAGATAAAGTTAGATGCGCGCGAGATCGACATTCTGCCGCAACTGGGGCGCGGTTATGCTCGCACTCAGATCTACATCGAACAAAACATCGTTACGCGCTGGCCGGACATCAACGTGGACGACCTGGAGGTAGCCTTGGCAGATGTCATCAAGCGCGCCAGACTCACCATTCATAACACTATCAGCCGCGAAGAACTGTCGGTGCGCGAGCACATGGCCGGTATCCTGCAGCGCTTGCAATCGTCACCCCTTGTCGAGTTTTCCGAACTGTTCGATATCGCACGCGGCTTGCCGGTGCTGGTAGTGAATTTCATCGCGCTGCGGGAACTGGCCAAAGAAACCCTGATCGAAATCACCCAGGCAGAACCTTTTGCACCGATCTATGTGCGACTGATTTATTCGCCGACTTATGCGACCACTTAATTTCGTAGCGTGGGCACTGTTGCCCACGCATGACTCAAGCCCGCCGCGTTAATCATGTCGGCATAAAAGCCTGCCTACCTTACAGTTAAAAATCCTATCATTTGCCTCGCTACGGTGACTTTTACATTCTATTCCATAAATATATTATTTCATGAAAATAATCTCCTACATCGAAGAACTGCGCGACCAATTGCGCGGTCAGCTGCGCACCGCGTTCGTGCCAACCATGGGCAACCTGCACGAAGGTCATCTGTCGCTGATGCGCCTGGCAAAGAAGCATGGCGATCCGATCGTCGCTTCGATCTTCGTCAATCGCCTGCAATTCGGCCCTAACGAAGATTTCGACAAATACCCGCGCACTTTTGCCGCCGACGTTGAGAAGCTGGAGAAGGAGGGCGCCTACGTTCTCTTCGCGCCGACCGAAAAAGACTTGTATCCAGAACCTCAGGAATTCCGCGTGCGGCCACCGGACGGACTGGGCAATACTCTGGAAGGAGAATTCCGTCCCGGCTTTTTTACCGGCGTCACAACGGTCGTATTGAAGCTATTTTCCTGCGTTCAGCCGCGTGTTGCGGTGTTCGGAAAGAAGGATTATCAGCAGTTGATTCTCGTCCGCAACATGTCCAAGCAGTTCGCACTGCCAACCGAAATCATCGCCGCCGAAACTGTCCGTGCCGATGACGGTTTGGCACTGTCGTCGCGCAATATGTACCTATCAGCCGAGGAGCGGGCCGAAGCGCCGACGCTGTTCAAGACGCTCAATCAGGTTGCCGACGAAGTGCGCGCTGGTCACCTCGATATCTTTGAATTAGAAAAACAAGCGATGGTGCAACTAGCAGGCCGAGGTTGGTCGCCTGACTATATCTTGATCCGCAAGCGCGGCGACCTGCAGCCGCCGGCCGCCGGCGATCTGGCGCAGGGAGAAAAGCTGGTGGTGCTGGCCGCAGCCAAGTTGGGCGGGACGCGCCTGATCGACAACCTGGAAATTTAAGTCGCCTATGTGAGCGCGCCGACACAGCAGCACATATCTCTTTTATCGGGCGGCACTGTTGGTCTTAGTGATATCCAATTTCAACGCCGCGACAGCAATACGCTGGACGCGGAGCGCATCATCGCCATGAAGTCGGATCTGGTCGTCGCCTGGAGCAGCGACAATTCAGCCAGCCAACTGGACACGTTGCGCGTGATCTGTATCCCGGTATTTGAGAGCGAGCTGCGTGACTTTCGTAATCAGCCAG
>DCSW01000092.1:3312-4742 GCA_002325825.1 Collimonas sp. UBA1456 | reverse complement strand
GCCAAACAACAGAAAATCACGCATTCAAAGTATCTTGAATCATTCTACCGGAATACTAGGCTGGGGGGGGTGGATGGTTTTTTACCAACTACATTGATTTGGTTGCCGCGGATTAAATTAACGTTGATTGTGCCAGTTAGTAGCGGTTTGCCGCAGCATGGTCAAAAACAGAGTGATGTCATCGCGCACGTCAATTTTCATATCAATCTGAATCGGTAAGCTGGAGTTAAGGCATGGTAGAACCGAGTTTCGGAGGCCGTATTCACCATGATCAGGCGAGTGGTTAATCGGAAATCTTGTCCTTTAAATGTCAAGTTTGCTTATTTTTATAATAACTTAAAATAAGTCAAAATGAAGAGCAATAAATTGCTGGTTAATGTTGTGATCGCCGCTTTCGTTCTGCCAGTCATGGCGCAAGGTGCCCCTGCTGCTGCACCAGCTGCCGCTCCGGCTATGCTAGCGAGAAAAGGGTACAAGAAACATGGGAAAAAGAAAAGTCACAATATTACAGCAACGCTCGCTAATAAGGGCGCCTAATAGCCCGCTGTACGACTGATGCCGAGATTGAATTTCGTAAAATCTCAGATCCTCATATCATTTAAGCCCATCTGGAGCGAACTTGGCTGGCTTTTTTCATCCGGCCGTGACTTAATGATGTGACTGGTATCACGTATAATAAAAAATTTGCAAAGGGACATACTTAGCCGTCGCTTGCGGATCGCTTGTATCCGGATATGGCGTCGATCGTGTTCTGCTGCCTTTTTCCTTGCATCGTTTCATTTTTTGCCGCAGAACATGAACTCATCCGAAATTCGCGAAAAGTTTCTCAAATTCTTTGAATCCAAAGGTCACACCATTGTGCGCTCGTCCAGCCTTGTCCCCGGCAACGATCCAACATTGCTGTTTACTAACTCCGGTATGGTGCAGTTCAAGGACGTGTTCCTGGGCACCGAAAAGCGCAACTATGTGCGCGCCACCTCGGTACAGCGCTGCCTGCGCGCCGGCGGTAAGCACAATGACCTGGAAAACGTCGGTTATACCGCGCGTCACCACACATTTTTCGAAATGCTGGGCAATTGGTCTTTCGGCGACTACTTTAAGTACGATTCTTTGGTCTGGGCTTGGGAATTGCTGACCAAGGTGTACGGGCTGCCAGCCGAGAGGCTGTGGGCCACTGTGTATGAAACCGACGATGAAGCCTACGATATCTGGCACAAGGTGATCGGCCTGCCGAAAGAGCGCATCGTACGTATCGGCGACAACAAGGGTGCGCCTTATGCATCGGACAACTTCTGGCAAATGGCAGATACCGGACCTTGTGGCCCATGTTCCGAAATTTTCTATGATCACGGTCCTGACGTCTGGGGCGGTCCTCCAGGTAGCCCGGAGCAAGATGGCGACCGTTACATCGAAATCTGGAACAACGTGTT
>DCSW01000092.1:0-3290 GCA_002325825.1 Collimonas sp. UBA1456 | reverse complement strand
GCGTCGACACCGGCATGGGCCTGGAACGTCTGGCTGCAGTATTTCAGCACGTGCACAGCAACTATCAAATCGACTTGTTACAGAGCCTGATCAAGGCGGCGGCACGCGAAACCAATATCACCGACCTGGAAAACAACTCGCTGAAGGTGATCGCTGATCATATCCGTGCCTGTTCGTTCCTGGTGGTCGATGGCGTCATTCCAGGCAACGAAGGCCGCGGCTACGTGCTGCGCCGGATCATCCGTCGCGCATTACGCCACGGTCACAAGCTGGACCAGACCAAACCGTTCTTCTACAAGTTGGTAAAGGATCTAATTCTGGAAATGGGTGTTGCCTATCCTGAATTGCCGGAAGCCGCCGAGCGCGTCGAGCAGGTGCTCAAGCAGGAAGAAGAACGTTTCGGCGAAACTCTCGAACACGGCATGAAAATCCTCGAAGCCGCGTTGGCCAAGAATGCCAAAAAGCTGGATGGCGAAACTGCATTCACCTTGTACGATACCTTTGGTTTCCCGCTCGATCTCACCGCGGATATTTGCCGCGAGCGTGAAGTCGAGTTGGACGAAGTTGGTTTTGCCACCGGGATGGCGCGTCAGAAAGCCACGGCGCGTGCGGCCGGCAAGTTCAAGATGACTGCCGCGGTCGAATACAGCGGCGACAAGACCCGCTTCGTCGGCTATGACGAGCTGATTCATGAAGCCAAAGTGCTGTCCCTGTATGTGGACGGCAGCGCGGTACAAAAAATTGAAGCCGGTCAGGACGCCATCGTGGTGCTCGACACCACGCCGTTCTATGCTGAATCCGGCGGCCAGGTTGGTGATTGCGGCTTGCTGGAGGCCGCAGTCGCACTGTTCGAAGTAGCCGATACGCTGAAAATTTATGCTGAAGTATTTGGCCATCATGGTAATATGCGCAGCGGTTCGCTAGCTGTCGGCGACAAAGTCAGCGCCAAGGTCGATACTGCAGTACGCGGCCGTACTATCCGCAATCACTCGGCAACGCACCTTATGCACAAGGCATTGCGTGAAGTGTTGGGCGCGCACGTGGTGCAAAAGGGATCGTTGGTCGATGCCGAGAAGACCCGTTTCGACTTCAGCCACAATGCGCCGGTCAGCGCCGATGAAATTCGTCGCATCGAAGTAATCGTCAATCGCGAGATTCTCGCCAACGTCGCCACCGAAACCAAACTGATGTCGTTTGACGACGCAGTGGGTGCTGGTGCGATGGCCTTGTTCGGCGAGAAATATGGCGATGAAGTCCGCGTGTTATCGATCGGCACATCGCGCGAACTTTGCGGCGGTACTCACGTTAGTCGTACCGGCGATATCGGCCTGTTCAAGATTGTCAGCGAAGGCGGTGTTGCTGCCGGCATTCGCCGTATCGAAGCTGTGACCGGCGAAGCCGTCCTAGCGCTGGTGCATAGCATGAGCAACCGCATCAATGAAGCTGCCGCCGCATTGAAGGCGCAGCCGGAAGAACTGACGCAGCGCATCGCCAAGGTGCAGGATCACGTCAAGGCGCTGGAAAAAGAACTGGGCAGTTTGAAGTCGAAGCTGGCTACCAATCAAGGCGATGAACTGGCGCAGCAGGCTCTCGATGTGAACGGCATCAAGGTACTGGCAGCGACGTTGGAAGACGCCGATAGCGCCATCTTGCGTGCGACCATGGACAAGCTGAAAGACAAGTTGAAAACTGCGGCCATTGTGCTGGCAGCGGTCAAGGATGGCAAAGTCAATCTGATCGCCGGCGTCACTACCGATGCCACCGGCAAGGTCAAGGCTGGTGAGTTGGTCAACTTCGTCGCCGAGCAGGTCGGCGGCAAAGGAGGTGGCCGTCCTGATATGGCGCAAGCCGGTGGCACCGATCCGAGCGGCCTGGCGGCGGCTTTGCAAGGTGTTGCAGCATGGATTGGTGAACGGGCCTTGAAGTAGTGGCCTTAGAAAGCAGGCAGGTTCTGCAGGAACGGCCTTGAAATAAAGGCGATGCAGTTCAACAAGGCGGGGGGGCATCAAATCACAGTGGCATAGCGGATTGGTGCCACCGCTTTTCTCTATTCCATCGTAGTCACGGCTAAATTGAATAGCACAAGAATTGTGGCAGGCCTTGTCCGAATGGCGTAATGTTCCTAAACCGCCTTTCAAGGCTGCTATCCGTGATGCTTATCCTCAAGGGCTCGCTTGGGGCCGTATTGAAACTAGCACTTAATAGCGATTGGTTGCAAATGTGATATTTTGTTACTGAGGGGCTGGATGTTGATATCAAGCTGACGTATCAAATTTACATTGAAGCTATATTTTGTTGCGACGAGTCGAAGCGTGGTGTGTTTGGAGTAGAACCAGAATCTGGTAGCAGATGTTAAAAATCTTCACATTACGAAGTGATTATGGAATTTAATAAAGAACTCGACGCACGCGGCCTACATTGCCCACTGCCGATTTTGAAAACCAAGAAGGCGCTGGCCGATATGCTGAGTGGCGAGGTGCTTCGTGTGCTATCAACAGACTCTGGTTCGGTCAGAGATTTTCAGGCGTTTGCCAAGCAGACCGGGAACGATTTGCTGGAGCAGAGTGAAGAAAACAAAGAGTTTATTTTTTTCATGAAGCGCAAATAGACTGTGAGATGTTCGCCTATATAGTTGTGTACATCTCTCTATATGGCTTTATTATTACCGGTCTGCCCTTCGTAGGCATCATACATATTCAGTTGCAACCAGCTCTTGCTAGTAGCTTCTTGTGGCACTTTAGAAGACCGCCGGTAGACTTTGCGTACCGAGACGCCGAAATGCCGTGCGATATGGGCGATCGAGATTGCTAGATACGTGCAATGTTCTGCAATCCAGTCATACATGCAAATCAACAAATCTATATGGCCGCTGCAGATAGATAAGGCTATCTATCTGCAGCGGCGAACCTGTCTCTTCCAGAGCCAATGCATGCAGTACAAGAATATACTCGGACATCTGCAAACTCTGCTCCACCGTCCGCGCAGCAATGATGTCCGGCTTAAATTACTCAAGTATGAAAACAATATCTTAGGTATGGTGAAATTCCTTGCGGATTCCAAGATCGACGAAATTCTGAGTGTTCACACTGTTGGAACAATGGCATCAGAACTGATTTCAGAAGCCATGGTGGTGGCGGTGGAATTCCGCGCGTCTGCGGAAGATATCGCCAGCATCTACCACGCGCAGCCCCATCCTTGTCCGAAGCAACTAAAGAAGCGACGCTGGCAGTAGATAAACGGTCTCTGAATTTCTCAGAGCCTGCCACAAATCTTTTAAAAATATGTTCGGT
>DCSW01000075.1 GCA_002325825.1 Collimonas sp. UBA1456 | reverse complement strand
CACAAATCTATTTATAGGCTTTGGTGCTGCCTCGACAGCTAAACTATGTTCTCAGCAGAACCATTCTATGGACTAGTTCTTTAGAAAAATAACCTTAATATTCTTCTTCGCTACCAGTCACCGCCATTGCAACAGAACCGCCTACAGGCTAAGATTGGTACACTCTTAACGCGCTATTCATGGCCTTTACAATTGCGCATTCCAGTACATTATTCATGCGGAGACCATATAACTACGCTTTCATTGGCAAATAGATTACACTGTGCGTACACAACATAACGGAGAGTGATTTATGGCCGGATGGATAATGTGGATGTTGGCTGCCGGTGTGCTGGTTGCGCTGGAGTTGTTCAGTACCACCTTTTATTTATTAATGGTGGCAATCGGTTTCACCGTCGGGGGTGTCGCCGCACTGGTCGGTCTGGATATTGAGTGGCAGTTCCTGATTGCTGCGTTGGTAGTAGTGGCAGCTACGCACATTCTAAGGCGCAGCAAATTCGGCCGGCGTACCAAAGTGCATGCGGAGCGCGACCCCAATGTTAACCTGGATATCGGACAGTCGCTGGTGGTCGATCAATGGCGGTATGAGCCGGGCACTGCCGGTGTAGCTGACTTGTATGCAGCGCGGGCCAAATATCGCGGCGCGATGTGGGATGTCGAACTGGCGCCGTCTGCTATCGCGCAATCCGGGCTTTACGTGATTTACGAGATACGCGGGAGTTGCTTGATTGTGGGCAATGCCCAGAGTAAGCGCTAATCGCATTAATACACAGTAACTTGCGTACTAGCCTGTTTTCCAGCGTTCTTAATTATTTGCCATTTTTGTAGATTATTTATCGATATGGCAAATGATCTTGTCTTTAATTTATAAGGAAAAATTATGTTCGGAAGCGTATCATTAATCCTGTTGGTCATCGCGATCATATTTATTGCAAAAACGATCAAGGTGGTACCGCAGCAGCATGCATGGGTGGTGGAGCGGCTGGGTAAGTATCACGCCACACTTGGTCCTGGCTTGAGTATCGTGGTGCCATTTATTGATCGCGTGGCCTACAAGCACGTGCTGAAGGAAATTCCGCTGGATGTGCCGCCGCAGATTTGCATCACCCGCGACAATACCCAATTGCAGGTCGACGGCATTTTGTATTTTCAAATCACTGATCCGATGCGTGCTTCTTACGGCTCATCCAACTATATTGCCGCGATCACGCAACTGGCGCAAACCACCTTGCGTTCGGTGATCGGCAAGATGGAACTCGACAAGACATTTGAAGAGCGCGATCACATCAACACGACGATCGTCGGTGCGATCGATGAGTCGGCTGCTAACTGGGGCGTCAAGGTGTTGCGTTATGAAATCAAGGACCTGACGCCACCAAAAGAAATTCTGCACGCGATGCAGGCGCAGATTACTGCGGAGCGCGAGAAGCGGGCGTTGATCGCTGCATCTGAAGGTCGCAAGCAGGAGCAGATCAATATCGCAACCGGCGAGCGTGAAGCATCGATTGCCAAATCGGAAGGTGAGAAACAGGCATCCATCAATCGTGCCCAAGGTCAGGCTGCAGCGATCCTGTCGATTGCCGAAGCGAGCGCTGAGGCGATCCGCAAGACTGCCGCTGCTATTCAGTCGCCGGGCGGTTCTGATGCGGTCAACCTGAAAGTGGCCGAGCAATATGTCGCGGCCTTCGGTCAACTGGCGAAAACCAATAATTCGATCATCGTGCCGGCCAATATGAGTGACATGAGCGGATTGATTGCAGCGGCCATGCAAGTGGTGAAAACGCAGGGCAGTAAATCTTAAGTCCAAACGGCAAACCAGAAGGCAAAAATAGCGGCAAAAACAGCCCCGGTGCAACTGATGTTGCGCCGGGGCTGTTTTTGCCGCGACGTGTTAACGCCGATGTTGTTTCATTGCCGCCGCGACTTCGCGCTGGCCGTCGCGTTCGCGTTCGGTAGCGCGCTTGTCATGCTGCTTCTTGCCCTTCGCCAGGCCGATCTCGCATTTGATGCGGCCGTGCAGGTAATGCAGGTTGATTGGCACCAGCGTATAACCGGAGCGCTCCACCTTGCCGAGCAGTTTCTTGATTTCTTCGGCGTGCAGCAATAGCTTGCGGGTCCGCACCGCTTCCGGGTGAACGTGGCTGGAGGCGCTTAGGAGGGCGCTGATATGGGCTCCGAACAGGAATACCTCGCCGTTGCGGACGATCACGTAGGCTTCTTTCAGTTGGGCGCGTCCGACCCGAATTGCCTTGACTTCCCAGCCGTGCAATTCCATGCCAGCTTCGAAACGCTCTTCGATGAAGTAATCGTGGAAGACTTTTTTATTATCAATAATGCTCATGTATTAGGAAAATCGCGCAGTTCAGTTAAAATTTTAAGTTGTGATTCTATCAAATGGCTGATATTCAATGGCAGTAGTAGATAAAACGGTACTTTTGGGATATAGCGCTGAACAGATGTTCGCGTTGGTCGACCGGGTAGAGGATTATCCGCAATTCCTGTCGTGGTGCGGTGGCGTCGAGGTTCGTGAACGTGGCGAGGGCAGGTTGGTGGCGACGCTGAACATACATTACCATGGTATCAGGCAATCTTTTACCACGGAAAACAGCAACACTCCTCCGGGGGCGATGCAGATGCGCCTGCTCGAAGGGCCGTTCAAGCATCTAGACGGCAACTGGAATTTCAAGGCGCTACGCGCCGATGCCTGCAAAATCGAATTCGACATGCACTACGAATTTTCCAACCGCATCCTGGAGAAACTGATCGGTCCGGTATTCAGTACTATCGCCAATAGTTTTGTCGATGCATTCTGCAGGCGTGCCGATGCAGTCTATGGTCATCATGACTGAGCGGCTAGTAAACATTGATGAAAATGCCGCGCTTGGCATGCTGATCCGGATACAGGTCTGTCACGCCACCCCCGAGCGTCAGGTCTTGCGTGAGTTGGATGTACCGGTCGGTACATCACTTCATGATGGCATCAAGCGCAGCGGCTTGCTGGAGGAAATGCACGAAATTGATTTGAGTTGCTGGCGGGTTGGTATCTATGGCAAGCTGAAGACACTTGGTACGGTGCTGCGAGATCGCGATCGCATCGAAATATACCGGCCGCTGATAGCTGATCCAATGGAGTCGCGCCGTAAGCGGGCCGATAAAAAATTCCGCTGAGAGGCGCGCTTGATCAGAGGGCGTGACCGTCTTTCCGGGGGGGCGCGTTGTTCGTAACTGATGTACGAACGCTGACCTTTGGCGTCGGTTTTGGCGATGCGTGCACCAGAATTTGGCGTGCGTTGGTTGTGGCGCTGGCATTGGCGTAATTGGCTGCCTTATTGGCCTTGCGTTCTTGGAAAGCTGCATTTGGATCGGCAATGCTGGGTGGCACCTTGGCGTCTGCCTTGCTGTCAGTGCCGGCTTCGGTCGCATCGGAGTAATTGCTGCGCGGTAGGCTTGTAGCCCGGGGCCTTCAGGATGCGTTTGTTGAGAGCCGAGAGGGCGGCAGCATATCTGAATATTATTTCACGCCTTTTTCATCCAGCCACACGAATTGCGCCAGGGCTGAAGTAGCAATGCCAAACAAGGCTAGCACTGCAGCGGTGTACAAAGCCTGTTTCAGGCATATCACTTTCATTACTTGTTCTTTGACGCGTGAGGAGGAGGTAGGCAGAGCGGGGAACGAATCGTCTAATATTTTATATCCCATGTCAATTAATAAATAGTGCTTTGTTGAAATAAATTTGATGGTTTTCTGCAGAGTTAGGCGACTGGCGCAGATTTCTGTATAATTTGGTTTTATATCTGTAGGAAAAACTATGCGTCTACTTCAAAAAGCACTCACGTTCGATGACGTGCTGTTAGTTCCGGCTTACTCCGATGTCCTCCCCAAAGACACTACACTAAGAACACTTCTATCCCGCAATATCGATATCAACATTCCGTTGTTGTCGGCTGCGATGGACACCGTTACCGAAGCACGGCTAGCGATTGCCATGGCGCAAGAGGGTGGCATCGGCATCATCCACAAGAATCTGACCGCGCAGGAACAGGCGCGCGAAGTCTCCAAGGTCAAACGTTTCGAATCCGGCGTGGTCCGCGATCCGATCACGATTCCGCCTAACATGCGCATCCGCGAAGTAATGGCATTGTCGGAACTGCATGGCATCAGCGGTTTCCCAGTGGTCGACGGAAATCGCCTGGTCGGCATCATTACCAACCGCGACCTGCGTTTCGAGAAAGAGCTGGATGCTGAGGTCAGCGCCAAGATGACACCGCGCGACAAGCTGGTCTACGTCCAGGACGGCGCCGATCTGTCGGAAGCTAAGCGCCTGATGAACAGGCACCGCCTGGAACGTGTGATGGTGGTCAACGATGCTTTCGAACTGCGTGGCCTGATCACAGTAAAGGATATCCAGAAATCGACATCGCACCCGCTGGCCTCGAAGGACAGCCAGGGCAAGTTACGCGTCGGCGCGGCGGTCGGCGTTGGCACCGATAATGAAGAACGTATCGAGCTGCTGGTGAAAGTCGGCGTCGACGTCATCGTCGTCGATACCGCGCATGGCCACTCCAAGAGAGTGCTGGATCGCGTCAAGTGGGTCAAGCAGAATTTCCCGCATGTGGAAGTCATCGGTGGCAATATCGCTACTGCCGCTGCCGCCAAGGCGCTGGCAGACTATGGCGCTGACGGCGTCAAGGTCGGTATCGGCCCAGGCTCGATCTGCACCACACGTATCGTTGCCGGCGTCGGTGTGCCGCAGATTTCTGCAATCGCCAACGTAGCGCAAGCACTCAAGGGTACCGGCATTCCATGTATCGCCGATGGCGGTATCCGTTTCTCAGGCGATATAGCCAAGGCGCTGGTCGCCGGTGCATCGGCCGTGATGATGGGAAGCATGTTTGCCGGTACCGAAGAAGCACCGGGAGAAGTGATTCTGTTTCAGGGCCGCAGCTACAAGTCGTATCGTGGCATGGGCAGTCTGGGCGCGATGTCGGACGGCTCGGCTGACCGCTACTTCCAGGATTCTGCAAACAAGGCAGACAAGTTCGTTCCTGAAGGTATTGAAGGCCGTGTTCCTTACAATGGCAGCGTTTTGACGATCTTGTATCAATTGATCGGCGGCGTGCGTTCTTCGATGGGTTACTGCGGTTGTGCGACGATCGACGAGTTGCGCGAAAAAGCCGAGTTCGTGGAAATCACCTCAGCCGGCATGCGAGAATCACATGTCCATGATGTCCAGATCACTAAGGAAGCGCCTAACTATCGGACAGACTGATAGCGGGGTTATTCAGTGATCTAGTTTAGGCGCGCCATCTGCGGGATTATCGCCGGTGGCGCGTGCACTTTAATAAAACTTGTGCAAATCGTCACAACGGCGTTACTCCTCCTTGCCGTAGGTTGTCGGAACCATTTTGCACAAGTCCTATTATAGATTTTTTTGCTAAACCAGCTACCAGGCATCTACCATGCACTCAAAAATTCTCATCCTCGATTTCGGCTCCCAGGTAACACAGTTGATCGCACGTCGCGTGCGCGACGTTGGTGTGTTTGCCGAAGTCTATCCCTACGATGTGTCCGATGAATTCATTTGTAGCTATGGCGCTGCCGGTGTGATCCTGTCTGGTGGCCCCAACAGCGTTACCGACGGCGACACGCCGCGCGCACCGCAAGCGGTGTTTGAGCTGGGTGTGTCGGTTCTCGGCATCTGCTATGGCATGCAAACCATGGCTGAACAATTGGGCGGAAAGGTCAAGATGGGTAAGGTCCGCGAATTCGGTTACGCCGAAGTGCGGGCACGCGGTCATACTGCGCTGTTGAAGGATATCAGCGATTTCGTCACGCCGGATGCGCATTTCATGCTGAAGGTCTGGATGAGCCACGGCGATAAGGTTGAGCAGATGCCGCCCGGTTTCAAGCTGATGGCATCCACCCCGAACTGTCCGATTGCCGGGATGGCAGATGAAGAGCGCAAATTCTACGCAGTGCAGTTTCATCCGGAAGTGACGCACACCGTGCAAGGCGAAGCAATCCTGAAGCGCTTCGTGATCGATATCTGCGGCTGCAAGCCCAACTGGAACATGCCGGACTATATCGCCGAGGCAGTTGAGTTGATCCGCCAACAGGTTGGCAGCGACGAGGTCATCCTGGGTCTGTCTGGCGGTGTCGATAGCAGCGTGGCCGCGGCATTGATTCATCGCGCCATTGGCGATCAATTAACCTGCGTATTCGTTGACCACGGCCTGTTGCGCCTCGATGAAGGTAAGATGGTGATGGAGATGTTCGCCCAGAATCTCGGCGTCAAGGTAATCTACGTCGACGCCACTACGCAGTTCATTGGCCATCTGGCCGGCGAGACCGATCCAGAAGTCAAGCGCAAGATCATCGGTTGTGAGTTCGTCGAAGTATTTCAGGCCGAATCGGCCAAGTTGCAGAATGCCAAATGGCTGGCGCAAGGAACGATTTATCCTGATGTTATCGAAAGCGCAGGCAAGGGCAAGAACGCCACTCACACCATCAAGAGCCACCACAACGTTGGCGGCCTGCCGAAAACGCTGAATCTGAAGCTTCTGGAGCCGCTGCGCGAACTATTTAAGGATGAAGTCCGCAAACTTGGCGTTGCGCTTGGTTTGCCGCACGGGATGGTATATCGCCATCCATTCCCAGGCCCGGGTCTGGGTGTGCGCATCTTGGGTGAAGTCAAAAAAGAATTCGCCGACCTGCTGCGCCGCGCTGATGCGATTTTTATCGAAGAACTGCGCAATACCAAGGACGACAGCGACCAATCTTGGTACGACAAGACCAGCCAGGCATTCGCCGTTTTCCTGCCGGTCAAATCAGTCGGCGTGATGGGTGACGGTCGCACCTACGAATACGTGGTTGCCTTGCGCGCAGTGCAGACCCAGGATTTCATGACAGCACACTGGGCGCATCTGCCGCACGAGTTGCTGGGTCGGGTGTCCAACCGCATTATCAATGAAGTGCGCGGCATCAATCGGGTGGTTTACGATATTTCCGGGAAGCCGCCTGCGACGATTGAGTGGGAATGAAAATACATCTGGCACTTGTAAATGTATATAAAAAATACATATTTGAGGTGGTACTATGAGTAATCTCCGCTTTTTAAGCAAAGTTAAAAAGTA
>DCSW01000102.1 GCA_002325825.1 Collimonas sp. UBA1456 | reverse complement strand
AACGGCTACGCTGCGCTTTGCCCGCCCCCTAATTCTGCCCCGCAGTGCAAGGTGGGGTGAAAAGAGAAAAATACAGGACCTGAACAGCTCTATTTATTAACCAGAATTGGTACACGTTTAACGCGTCATTTGGTACATCTTCATTCTGGCATTGAGACTCCGAGCTGCTGCATAATTTGAGCGATAATTCGGCCTGGCTTGAGCGTCTGGGCCTGATTGAAATTCGCTCCGCCACGATAGGCGGTACTGGTAGGGACAGCAAGCATGTGTTTGCGTTTACCGTCAACGTAGGCATCAAGAGCCCTTCCGAGTGGAACGATGCCTAAAAAATAGCTGATGCCGCAGCCGCACCCCGCAACCTTGAGATGAGAGACGCGCAATCATGGATTTGAATAATTTGAGCACCTCGCTGGAGGCCCAGTTCCGCGTGCTGAATGGCTGCCATCTTGGCCAATTGCCGATCGTTCCGCGCGTGCTGAGTGGGGTCGGCGTATTTTTTGGTGCTGGTTGATCGGTTGGTGTTTTTACTGGAGTGACCAGCAGGATGAGTTGAGTGCCGGCGAGCAGAAGGAATTGCAGCTAAAAAGAGCATTACAACTCAAAAATCCAGCAGGCTATCAATCTCGGCGCGCTGAGCAAGCAGAAGAAGCAGGTCACCAAATATGTGGTCTCGCTTGAGAAGCAGCTTCCCAGCAAGGCAGAGATGGATGCGCTGTTATCCGAGCACTGGTTTCGCTGGTTCGATGGCATTGAGCCTGTTCAATGCAGCAGCATCCAAATTCATCGGCATCGAGTTATCTCCTCTGAAAGAGGACGGACAAAATAAGATTATCTTCAGTCCGCGTATGTTTATCGCTGACCAGCAGAAAGTACTGATCGAGCAATGTACTGAGATTCCTTATCAGAATGCGACCCGCAGCGCCGCCACTTCGGTCGAGTTCAAGAAATCCAACCTGAAATTTGAAGTCACCTCGCAAATCACCCCTTGACGGCAATTTTATCCTGACTGTTGATGTGACCAGCGACAGTGTTCGCGTTACAATTCCCGGCAGCGTTTCGATCAATACCAAGTACGCCAAGATCTAGGTTCAGGTTGAAAATGGCGGCACGGTGATGATCGGCAGCATTGATACTCAAATAATTTCGAAAGATGTTAATAAAGCACCACTGCTTGGAGATATGCTGGTTCTAGGGTATCTTGTTCAGACAAGCGGTGGTAGTTAACAGAAAAACTGAATTATTGATTTTTCTGACACACGAAAATTGTGATTAGCCGGGTTGCTGCGCACTAATTGTTCAGGGACGCCGGTTCTATTTTGGTGTCCGCATTTGAGCAAAAGATTGAGTGGTGAAATGGTGCGGTGTACATGAAATGCAATATCTTTCTGGTCGGTCTGATGGGCGCGGGCAAGACTACGGTCGGACGTTGCCTGGCAAAGAAACTCAACAAATTATTCATTGATTCCGATCATGAAATCGAAGCTCGAACCGGCGTCTCGATTCCGTTGATTTTTGAAATTGAAGGCGAACAAAGCTTCCGGCAACGCGAAGCAGAGGTGATTCGGGATCTTAGCGCGCGCAGCGGGATTGTGCTGGCTACCGGTGGCGGCGCCATTCTGAATGCGGAAAATCGCGAATATCTGAAAGCTCGCGGTACCGTCATTTATATGCGGGCCAGCGTCCATAACATTATTCAACGTACCAGCCGCGACAAAATCCGGCCATTGCTGCGAACCGCAGATCCGTGGCGCTGTCTGAAGGAACTGTCTCTGCAAAGAGAACCGTTTTATCGCGAGGTGGCCGATATTGTCATCAACACCGGTCGGCCTAACATACAATTCTTGGTGCACAGCATCCTGAGCCAGCTTGACCTGCTTCCTGACGATTCGGACTCTGCGGCAGAGACGGCTCAATCCGGGGACAGCCATACAAGCGGAACCATCAATATCTCATCGAATCCTTTTATGACCAAACCGATTTCTTCTACCAGCTCTGTCCCAACCATCAGCCTGCAGGTTGAGTTGGGCGAGCGCAGCTACCCGATCGAGATCGGCTCTTCGCTGCTGGGCGATCGCGATCATATTGCGCGCCTGATCAGCGGCCGTCAGGTCGCCGTGGTCACCAATACCACGGTGGCGCGGCTGTATTTGCAGCGCCTGACGCAGACTTTACAGGAGGCTGGCAAAAGCGTACTGAAAATTATTTTGCCAGATGGCGAGGAAGAAAAGAACTGGGTCAGCCTGATGCACATTTTTGATCGTCTACTGGCCGCCAAGTGCGATCGCAAGACTTCGCTGGTCTCGTTGGGCGGCGGCGTGATCGGTGATCTCACCGGCTTCGCCGCATCAGCCTATATGCGCGGTATTCCGTTCGTGCAAATTCCGACCACACTGCTGGCGCAGGTCGACTCGTCGGTGGGCGGCAAGACCGGCATCAATCACCCGCTCGGAAAGAATATGATTGGTGCATTCTACCAGCCGCAAGCGGTGATTGCCGATACGCTGACACTGCATACTTTGCCGAATCGCGAATTTTCCGCCGGTCTGGCTGAGGTGATCAAATACGGCGCCATCATCGATGCCGCATTCTTCAAATGGATTGAAGACAATATCGATCAATTGATGGCGCGCGACAACGCCGCGCTGGCTTATGCGATCCGTCGTTCGTGCGATCTGAAGGCTGACGTGGTGCGGCAAGATGAGCGCGAAAGCGGTTTGCGCGCGATCCTCAATTTCGGTCACACCTTTGGCCACGCGATTGAGTCCGGCCTGGGCTACGGCAAATGGCTTCATGGCGAGGCGGTTGGTTGCGGTATGGTCATGGCGGCGGATCTGTCGCATCGCTTCGGCTACATCACTGCGGTCGACAAGGAGCGCCTGTGTGCGCTGGTGCGTGCAGCAGGCCTGCCCACCGAGGCGCCGAATCTTGGCGTGCAACGCTGGCTGGATTTGATGCAGGTCGATAAGAAAAACGAAGGCGGACAAATTAGGTTTGTTTTAATGAAACCGCTGGGCAGTTATCTAATCAGCGCGGCGCCGCAGGATGCACTGCTGGCGACTATTCAGCAACTGGCCTCGGGGGAGATGCCACGATGAACCCGGAAGTGCCTCTCGCCACCTATGCCGCACATTCTGCGCAGTCGCGAGGACGTTTGTTTGAAGAGGCGCCGCCCAGCGCGCGCACCGAGTTCCAACGCGACCGCGACCGCATCGTCCATTCCACTGCCTTCCGCAGGCTCGAGTACAAGACCCAGGTATTTCTCAATCATGAGGGCGACCTGTTCCGCACCCGTCTGACCCACAGTATTGAAGTGGCGCAGATCGCCCGCTCGATTGCGCGCAACCTACAACTGAATGAAGATCTAGTAGAAGCGATTTCGTTGGCGCACGATTTGGGCCACACGCCGTTCGGCCATGCCGGTCAGGATGCGCTGAATGCCTGCATGGAGCCGCATGGCGGCTTCGAGCACAACCTGCAAAGCCTGCGGGTGGTCCATCAACTAGAGCAGCGCTATGGCGCGTTTGATGGCTTGAACCTAATGTTCGAAACTCGTGAAGGGATTCTCAAGCATTGTTCGTTGACCAATGCCCACAAGCTCG
The DNA here is from genome assembly GCA_002325825.1 of Collimonas sp. UBA1456. Lineage (GTDB taxonomy): Bacteria > Pseudomonadota > Gammaproteobacteria > Burkholderiales > Burkholderiaceae_D > Collimonas. The sequence goes on along the minus strand of DCSW01000102.1, from coordinate 52,361 downwards.
GCGCTATCGGTCAGCGTTTCATCGATCGCAAACAGCCGACGCTGGAGGCGCAAGTGGCGAATCTGGCGGATGAGATCGCTTACAACAATCATGATGTCGACGATGGTTTGCGTTCGGGTTTGCTGACGCTGGCGCAAATGAACCAGATCGATTTCTATGCGTTGCATAGCCGTGAGGTAGAGCGAATTTTTCCTGGATTGAGCGGGCGCCGTGCGATCAATGAAACCGTGCGGCGTATGATCAATGCGTTGATTGCCGATCTGATCCAGACATCACAGCGGCGGATTCTCGACGCACGGGTACAAACGTCGGAAGATGTGCGTAATGCGCCGCCGCTAATTGGATTTTCCGATGGCATGGCGCAGCAGGCTACCATTCTCAAGCGCTTCCTACGTGAAAACTTGTATCGGCACTATCTGGTCAATCGGATGAACAGCAAGGCGCGTCGTATCGTGGCCGAGTTGTATGCGTGTTTTACCAGTGAGCAGGCACTTCTTCCGCCGAACTATCGATTACCTGTCGATGGTCAGCGCAGTCTGCAGCAACAGGCGCGGCAGGTTGCCGATTACATTGCTGGCATGACCGATCGCTATGCAATACGCGAGCACAGGCGCTTGTTTCTGGTGGATGAAGGGCACCTTTGAATTGACAAGATGTAACAAAGTTAATTATGTTTAGTTAAATTTTAAGCAATATATTGAGTTAAGCATGGTTATTACCTACCTAACTTTATCAAGGATCAACGATGCGTCGCGTATATCAAACAGCATTGACATTGACCATCGCCGTGTCGGCATTTTCTGCACTAGCTTTGTCGTTGAGTGACTTCAGCAACTAGGATGCCAGCAGCGACCTGAAAGTCGTTTTGCAGAAAGGTTCCGATGTGGCAGTGTCAAAGTTTGGCGTGGAAACGGCTTTCTGAATAACGACAAAGGAAAAATCGCTTTGCCGGGCGTGCTTGATAAGTCGCTGCCAATATTGAAAATGACCAGCAAGGGCCAGCAACTGGATGAGTTGGTGGTATCGATGAACGAAGCTGCCATGCCGCTAGCTAAACTTCTGTTGATGAATGCCATTAAATCGATGTCGATAACCGATGCAAAAAATATTCTGAGAGGCGGCGATACGTCGATGACAGATTTTTTTAGGCAGAAAACATCGGTTGAACTGGGCCAGAAATGACTGCCCATCGTCAAGGGCGTGACCGATCGTAACGGATTGTCAGCACAATATAACCCGATCATGGGACAGCTCGGCAAGAGCAGCATGGTGCCGGCCCAGCAAAGTACGGTTGAAGGCTATGTTACGCAATGTGCGCTGGGTGGCTTGTACACCATCATTGGTGACGAAGATACGGCGATTCACAAGGACTCAGTAGGTGCCGGTAGCGCGATCATCGGTAAGGTGTTCGGCGCGCTGAAATAATCAGCGCATTGGCGGTTTGCCGCTGCTTGCAGGGTGCGAGCTATGTGGCTCGTGTGCCAGGGTTCGATTGACGCCCGGTTCAGGTTGCGGCCGGAAACTCTTCTGGAAGATGCTTGATGGCGTCGTGTTGGTGATCCTGCATCTTATCTTTGTATTTGATTAGCTGGCGATCAAGCTTGTCTATCACCGCATCAATGGCAGCATACAGATCGTGAGAGATGCTTTCGGCATGCAGCTCTTTCCCTTTTACATGCAGATTGATTTCCGCTTTTTGGCGCTTTTCTTTTTTAGTCATTTTGTCGACGGTCAGGATTACGTTGATATCGATGACCTGGTCGAAGTGGTGTTTGATACGCTCTAGCTTGCTTTGTACGTATTCGTGAATGGCTGGGGTTAATTCGAGGTGATGCCCACTGATGGTGCAGTTCATACAGCGCTCCTATGAAGAGTATTGTTGGTGATTCCGAACAGGTTGCGTTGAATCTTTAGGCGAGCAATCAAAAGCGGATGGCTCTGGCAAGAATCGGTAAAACCAACCTGATCTGAACACAGCAAGGATAAATTCTACAATCAAACTACAAGGCTTTGCGTAAATTAACGCGCGGAATTTTTAGTGCTTCGCGATATTTTGCGATGGTGCGGCGAGCGACCACCATACCTTGTTCCGCGAGTATGTTGGCGGCAATCTTGCTTTAAGAAAAAGTATTTTTGGAATCTTCTGCTCCTATCAGTTGTTTAATGAGTGCCCGTATCGCTGTTGAGGAAGCCTCTCCACCTGCCTCAGTGGCAACGTGGCTGCCGAAGAAATACTTCAGTTCAAACATTCCGTGTGGAGTGAGCATGTATTTCTGAGTGGTTACACGAGAAATAGTGCTTTCGTGGAGGTCCAGTGTATCAGCTATTTCACGTAACACAAGCGGCTTCATTGAGCCCGTGCCGTGTTAAAAGAAGTTCCGTTGACGCTCGGTGATGGCTTGCGCCACCCGCAAAATCGGGTCGAAACGCTGGCGCATATTCTTAATCAGTCACTTTGCTTTTTGCAGCTACGAAGTCAGCGTGCCTTCGCCTTTACAGTGCCGCAAAATATTCGCATACAGTGTATTTGCGCGTAGTCTTGGCATGACGTCATTGTTCAGAATGACCTGCCAAAATTGCTTTGAGGATCTGACGATGATTTCCGGCACCACGTAGTCGGAGGTGTTGGCGGCGAACGGTGCGCCCGGGTGCGCATTGCATTGCCTGATGATGGTTTGAGCATCGCGCAGATCCTCGTTATCGCAATCGAACGCTTTCCTGGTCTTATTGAAATCGCATTACGAAAACAGCATCAGATGATCTTGCACAATCGCCAATGCCAGACGACGCGTGACAAATGGTATTTTGATAAAACGATTGATTTGCAAGGTCAGGCATTCTGACACGTTGCGTGTACCGACTCCGGCAAAATCGAAGCTTTGCACAATGCCCAATGCGATCGATAGTTCTTCAATTTCGATTTCTAGCTCGGCGGGCAGAGGCGTACACGGATTTCCTCAAGCACCTCTTCCAGATAGCCGTTGTCGTCAAGCTCATCGATCGCCAGTTCGACCAGCGCGCGGTTGTACAGGGTCCTTGAGGGTTTCGCTCATCGCTGCAACAGGTGCTTGTGTAACGTCGATTCGTTCGCTTCCAGCTGAGGCCGTGTGTCTTCATAGTCGGCAATTTTGGGGTGCGGGAGACGTCTTCGAAAATCCATTCGCCTTCACTGTTTTCCGGCGTGTTGTCGTTAGCCGCAGGAGGCTCGAAGGCTGCTTCGACTTCGGCCGAGTAGCTGCTGACTTCATTGTCATCGACTAGCGCATTCATGATCGGGGTGGTGCCGCTGATGGCGCCGTCGACCAGCAAACGCACAGAATTGTCGAGCGGGTCGTCGACCCGTTCCAGTAGCGGGTTATACGAGAGAGTCTGTTCCAGTTCCTGATGCAGTTCGAGCGTGAACAATTGTAATAGCCGGATCGACTGCTGCAATTGAGGCGTCGAGGCAAGATGCTGCGAGGTGCGTAACCGGAGTGATTGTTTCATGGCTTCTCTGCGAACAATTCACTTTTATTCTTAACTGCGGGAGTGAACTGGGCGGCGGCAACGATACAGCACGTCAATCTGTCCGCAACTCATCGGACAACGGATAATGTATTTAAAAAAATAACCGGCAGAATTTAAGTTGTGCCGCAGTACGGCACGATAACGCTGTCGCCAGTGGCTCTACATGCGGAAATGTTCTCCCAGATAGACGCGTCGCACCAATTCGTTGGTGATGATGTCGTCCGGACTGCCGCTGGCCAGCACGCGGCCCTGGTTAATGATGTAGGCGCGGTCGCAGATGCCAAGCGTCTCGCGCACATTGTGATCGGTGATGAGCACGCCGATGCCGCGCTCTTTCAAGAAACACACAATGCGCTGGATCTCAATGACGGCGATCGGATCGATCCCGGCGAAAGGCTCGTCGAGCAGCACGAAACGTGGATTGGTCGCTAGCGCGCGGGCAATCTCGACGCGCCGACGTTCGCCGCCGGACAGCGACAGTGACTGGTTTTCGCGTAGTTTTTCAATCTGCAATTCGTGCAGCAGTTTTCCCAGCTGCTCATCGATCTCGGTTCTGGTGAGCGGTTTGCCGTTGGGTTGCTGCAGTTCCAGCACGGCGCGGATATTGTCTTCTACCGTCAGTTTACGGAATATCGATGCTTCCTGCGGTAGGTAAGACAAACCGAGCGCGGCGCGGCGATGGATCGGTAGGCGCGATATGTCGACGCCATCGAGATCGATCTCTCCGCCGTCGGATGGCACCAGACCGACTATCATATAGAACGATGTGGTTTTACCAGCGCCGTTCGGCCCAAGCAGACCAACCACTTCGCCACACTTGACGTTGAGCGAAACGTCAAGCGCCACCTGGAGCGCACCGTAGCTCTTCTGCAAACCTTTGACGATCAGATTACCAGGGGTGCTGGGATGGCTCAGTGTGGTGTTCATTGGGAAGCTTTCGGACGTGGCTGGATCACTGCACGGATGCGACCGGCGCCGGGCTGGCTATTGCCGTTGACGGTATTGTGGACGGAATAGAATTCGCTGCGGCTGTCATAGGAGATAAATTCGCCGTTGACTTCGTCGGTAGGTTTGTCGTTTTGCAGGCGGCGCATCTGCGCCTTGGAAAACAACTTGGTTATTTCAGTCTTGCTATCGTATTCGATACGTTCGGCATGACCATCGATCCACAGGTTGGGGCCGCCGTCGCGCTTTTGTCGGAACGTGACGAGCTTTCCTGGATCGGCGTATAAGATTACGTATTGGTAGCCGGATGGATTGGTCGTCACTACCACGCGGTCGGCCTTCATCAATATCGTGCCGCGTGTCAGCACCACATTGCCGGTGGCAACGTTGACTTGTTTGACGTCGTCATAGGTGAATTGGTTTGAATCAATCAGCGTCGGTTTTTCTGAGTCTGCCTTTTCCGCATGGGCGATGCCTATGGCGCTGAGCAACAACAGATAAATAAAAAATAGTCGTTTCATGAGAAATCCAGAATAAAGAATGAAGTCGTATAGATCAATTGTGTGGCTTGCGCTTAAGGCGGTTTCGGTGGAAAGATGCCGTGCACCTTGCTGAACATTTCCAGTATGCGCGTGGAATTGTTGAAAGACATGCCGGTGCCGTTCAATACCGATTGTCCCAGCGTGATTTCTACCGGCAGATCGGTTTGCATTACATCGTCGTCCGGTAGCAGCAACAGGTATTCTGCTGTGAGGTGGAAATTTTTTACCATTGTGGTTTTCGGCCGGTCGGCGTTGACGTTGCCGTACAGGTGCACCTTGCTGTTGTCATCTTCAACTTTGCCGTAGTCGGCATGCAGATTCGTCGGCGGTTTTTCCTTGTCCAGGCTGTGCACGATCGGCTTCTGGATATCAAATGAATCATCGAGCGGATTGTGCATCAGCAGATCGCCAGATATGTTGTAGCGCGGCTCCCCGGTAGGCAACATCTGCACGTAGTTGAAATGTTCTACGTAATAATCAGGTTCCACTCGTGCCGGTTTCGGCAACAGTTCATTGGTATCCTTGTTCATTATCTGCACCAGCCAGAAGCTGCCCAGCGCGAGTATCACGCACAGAGCCAGCAGCAGCATGAAGCGGAAACGATAGGTGGAGCGGAGATTTTTCATGCTGGGGCCACGCCTTGTGGAGTGGGGCGCAGATAGCCCGCCAGCGCTGCTTCATAGGTGTTCTTTGCTTGCATGATCAGATCGCACACTTCACGTGCAGCACCGTGGCCGCCGCCGGCTTGCGTGACGTAGTGGACGCGCGCCTGAACTTCGCGATGGCCGTTCGGCACGCTCACCGCAAAGCCGACCTGGGACAGGATCGGCAGGTCAATCACATCATCGCCGATGAAGCCGCAGATATCGGCAGCGAGGCCGAGTTGCGCTAGCAATTTGATAAATGCAGAGTGCTTATCATGCACGCCTTGCTGGACAAACACGATGCCAAGATCGGTGGCGCGCTTGCTGACGATCGACGATTTGTGGGCACTGATGATCGCGGTGGCTACGCCGCTTTGCTGCAACTGCTTGATACCGTGGCCATCGAGCGCGTTGAAGCGCTTTAGTTGCTCGCCATCGGCGCCGTATAGCAGGCCGCCGTCGGTCAGGATGCCATCGACGTCGAAAACCATAAGCTGCACACGTGCGGCGCGCGCCATCAGTTCTGCCTCAAGCGGGAGAGGATCGGCTGACGCACTGTTGGATGAAATGCTGGCCGCCATCAGATGACCTTGGCGCGCGTCAGGTCGTGGATATGCAAGGCGCCGACCAGCTTGCCGTCGGTATCCGTCACCAGCAGTTGGTTGATGCGGTACTGCTCCATCATGTGCACCGCGTCGACCGCCAGTTGATCCGCACCGATGGTTCGCGGATTGGCGTTCATGACATCGGCAATCGTCAATTTGGTAAAATCCTGGATCTGTTCGATCAGACGGCGTAGGTCGCCATCGGTGAACACGCCGATAGCATAGAATTGGTCATCGACCACGGCGGTCATGGCGATCCCCTTGTGGCTGATCTCTAGCAGCGCGGTGGCGAGCGATACATTCGCCGTCACGGCGGGAATGGCTTCGCCGTTGCGCATCACATCGCGCACGTGGGTCAACAGCCTGCGGCCGAGTGCGCCGCCGGGATGCGAGCGGGCAAAATCATCTTCGCGAAAGCCGCGCGCATCCAGCAGCGCCACCGCCAGCGCATCGCCCATCGCTAGCGTGACGGTAGTGCTTGCAGTTGGCGCTAAGTTCAGTGGGCATGCTTCTTGCTCGACGCCAACATTGAGATGGACGGTGGTGAGTTGCGCCAGCGCTGATGCATCGTTGCCGGTCATCGCGATCAAGCTGGCGCCCATGCGCTTGATGATCGGCACAACCGCCATCAGCTCTGCGGTTTCGCCGGAATTGGAAATGGCAATGAAGGCATCGTCTTCGGTCACCATGCCGAGATCGCCATGTGCGGCTTCGGCCGGATGGATAAACAGCGCCGGCGTGCCTGTGGAGGCAAGCGTGGCGGCGAACTTGCGGGCGATATGTCCAGACTTACCGATGCCCGACACGATCACCCGGCCGCTGCAGGTAAGCAACAGCGATACGGCTTGGGCGAATGGATCGCCAGCGTCGTCGGAAATCCGGTTTTTCAGTGCAATGATGGCATCTGCTTCAATTTGCAGAGTATTGCGGGCAAGTGCCAAAGCACGGCCGGGATCGAACGTTGCGGGCATGGCTTCTGGGAAAATTTTGGTGTCAGTCAAACTCATTGGTAGAGTATAAACGAATTTCGAAAGCAAAAAACTTGCTAGTCACCATCGGAAACAATTAACCTGCCTTCACTGCACAGCGTTAACCTTTCAGAAACAAACATTGTTTTATGTTAATTTATTAATGATGCTTTCCGGATTAGGATTGACCATCCTTTCGCTGGGCTCCGCGGTACTCGGTGTAGTGGCCTTTTACAGTTTTCATTTGCCGACGACAATGTCACAACCCATGCGCTGGCCGAGTTCGGAGTGGTGTTTCTGATGTTCTCGATTGGTCTGAAATTTTCTTTGTTCGAACTGCCGGCGATACGCCACATCGTTTTCAGTCTGGGTATGGCGCAAATGCTGCTGACGATTGCATTCAACCATGTTATTCGGCTGGGTGTTGACGCTGATGCTGGTCCTTTTTGTTGTTTATCGGCCAGAGGCTGATGCGCCGCTGGCTCCAGATCGTGGTGCGGCGCCACTCGCATGCGCTGCTCATGCTGAGCGTGCTGCTACGACGGGTGGTGCATCGGGTGCAGGACTCATGCGACGAACGTTATGCGGCGCTGCGCGGGTTTTCCGCTAAGTCGATGATGCGCCGGATGCGGCCGACCATTTGCGGGTGCGTTTGCATACGGTGGCGTTGCCGGAAGACGTGAAGGTCATCGGCGAGACACTTGGATGGCTGGGTTTGCCTGACCTTGGCACCGAGGTCACCGCGGTGCTGCTATAGCCGCAGCGGCATCGATACGACGCCGCGAAGACGATACTGCAGGCGGGCGCGCGGTGTGGTGATCTTGCATAGCGCAGCGGAAATCCTTTTCAGAGCGGAGGGGCGCTTGTTGCAGGTGTAGCTTGACGGCGTGTGATCTGTTGACTAATTAAGCGTTGTATGTTCACTGTATATTTATTGTAAAAAAAATCATGGAAGAATGCCCATTTTTTGTCAGATATATGTGAAATTGTGAAAAAATAATACGCTATTAGTTGGTCAAGTCGCACCGTTACAGCAGCTTGCTGCTCTCGTTATTTATCGTCATGATCGGCCGCGCACTGGCTCTCAACGATGAAATTGATGCCTGGTTGAATCCGCAGTTCTATCATGTTGCGACAAGCGGCAAGCGGTGAGCGTTTGCCGCTTGATCAACTGGTCGGTGTGATCGAACATCATTATCCCCCATGCGTGCCTGGCACTCTTCACTATCGATGCTGATCTCAATGCACCGCTGCAAGCCCGGCTAGGTCCCAAAAAAGCGGAGGATGTGCTGACTGCGAATATGGTCTTTATCGATCCGTTCAACGCCGTGATGATCGGCGAGTGTAATTCCAAGGCATTCAGCCTGGCGCCGCTAAACCTGATGCCTTCCCTCTTCCGGCTACATCGCTACCTGTTGCTGGATAAGACCGTCGCTATCGTTTCCGGCAGCTTTAGCCTGCTGCGGCGCTGGTGATGTTGCTGATCGCCGTTGCTCTGGCGTGTCCCCGGCGGGTTTCGCCTGGTGTATGATCTGCACGGCTCGGTTGGATTGGTGGTGGGGTGTGCTGCTGATGATTACTACGTTCACCGGCGCCGTGATGAATTTGTAGGACGTGGCGAGGCCGATGTTGTTGAGTATCTCGCCGCTGACGCCGCCCAAATTTTCGATCAACTCGGGAGACACTTGCATCGACTGGCAGTAGGTCCTTGGACTCTGCCCAAGCTAGCATGCCGCAAGTGACGCCGGGGCGCGTCGCGCGTGACGACAAATACTGCCTCTATCAAATCCATCTGCGCAAACCAAATGATTTACAAGACAGCGGCAGCGTGTGGGTATTCGTCGATGCCTGCGATGGCCATGTGCTACAGGCGCTGGCTCCGCTCAAGGGCTCAGCCGGGCGATGCCTTCATCGGCGTTCAGTTCGGTTTGCATAGCTGTCAATTGCTGGGAATATCGGGCAAGATATTGGTTATGCTTCTGTGACTCTTGCCGTTACTGTTCACGATTACCGGCATTGTCATCGTGCTGCAAAAGCGCAAGTCGGAAAAGGTGGTGTGTAACCGGCGCTTGCATCAAGCCTGAGTTCTGACAAACGGCGCAGGGTTTATTTGCGCGCCACTATCGGAAAGTGGTATTAATGGCTCAGCAGGATGTTTCTGGACGCGGCGGAACGACTCCCTGGCAGCGGTGGATTGCTTTCTCCGTGATAGACAAAAACCACCGATTTCTTGACCGCTGCGGTATTGTTCCTTCCGGCCGCATGGAATAGTCCGCTATGAAAAAATATCACATCACGTTGCTGTAGCGTGACCGCTTTGCCTTGCGCGAACAAGGCTTGATTTTCTTCGACTTCGGGCCGCAAAAAATCCAACTGGTCCATTTGTTCGGGCTTGATATGGAAACGGTGCGAGCCCGGAATGAAGCGCAGGCCGCCGTTGTTTTCGTTTTCGTTGTCGAGCGCTAGCCAGACCGAAATCAATTCGTTGCGCGGGAACGACCAGTAGCGGATATCGCGGTGCCAGTCAGTTGCGGTGCCGAATTGCGGATGCTTGGTCATCACGCAATTGTGGTGCGACAAAGTCAGGCAGACGCGCTCGCCCAGCAGCAACTCCAGCATTGCTACTAGTTGCGGATTGGTTGCCCAGGCGCGATATACATCATGTCGGTGGTAAGCATCACGCAGGCGGCGTGCGGTGCGGCCGCCGACGCTATCGAGCGATGTCGGTGCGCCGGCATAGCCGACCTCTGATTCATATTCCAGCGGCGCCACGGCTTGCGCCAAGTGTGCATTGGTGGTGGCCGCCATCAGTGCGCAATTGGCTGCGGAGATCATGCGTGGCAAAATCAAATAGCCGTCTTTTGCGAAGGCTTCAATTTGAGCTGTAGACAGCGCCTGGGTGGGGTTGGTAAACATCGTTATCTCGCGATCGTACTTTGTTACGCGCCCCGGCCGTGGTGTATCTGATGAGATGGCTGGTCAGGGAGCGTACCTATTTATTTTTTCTTGGATTTTTCCAGAAATGTTCCCAGATACTTGCCGGTAATGCTGGCCGTGTTTGCCGCCACCTGCTCCGGCGTGCCGGTGGCGATGATGCGGCCGCCGCCGGCACCTCCTTCAGGGCCGAGATCAATCAGCCAGTCGGCGGTCTTGATGACATCCAGATTGTGCTCAATGATGACCACGGTATTGCCCTGGTTACGCAGGCGATGGATTACCTTCAGTAGCAGGTCGATATCGTGGAAGTGTAAGCCGGTGGTCGGTTCATCCAGGATGTACAGAGTACGGCCGGTATCGCGTTTCGACAGTTCCAGAGACAGCTTGACGCGCTGCGCTTCGCCGCCGGACAAAGTGGTGGCACTTTGCCCGAGGCTAATATAACCGAGGCCGACATCGAGCAGCGTATGCAGTTTGCGGGCGATGACCGGCACCGGCTTGAAAAATTCATACGCTTCTTCAACCATCATGTCGAGTACTTCGGTGATGTTCTTGTTCTTGTACCGCACTTCCAGCGTCTCGCAGTTGTAGCGCTTGCCGTGGCAGACATCGCAGGGCACATAAACATCCGGTAGGAAGTGCATTTCTACCCTGATCATGCCATCACCCCGGCAGGCTTCGCAGCGGCCACCCTTGACGTTGAACGAGAAACGACCGGCGTTGTAGCCCCGTTCCTTGGCCATCGGCACGGTCGAAAACAGATCGCGGATCGGCGTGAATAAGCCGGTGTAGGTGGCCGGATTGGAACGCGGCGTGCGGCCGATAGGTGCTTGGTCGACCGAAATCACTTTGTCGAAATGCTCCAGCCCGCCGATCGATTCATGCGCTGCCGGTTCTGCCTGCGAGCCATACAAATGACGTGCCGCAGCGTGGTACAGCGTATCGTTGACCAAGGTCGATTTTCCCGAGCCGGAAACGCCGGTGACGCAGGTCAGCAAGCCGACCGGCAGACTCATCGTGACGTTCTTCAGGTTGTTGCCGGTGGCGCCGGTGATGATGAACTGCCGATCCGGGTCGGCAGGTGTGCGCTGTTCCGGCACGGCAATTTTCAAGGTGCCATTCAGATATTTTGCGGTCAGTGATTTCTTGTTCTTGAGGATCTGTTCAAGCGTGCCTTCGGCGATGACTTCACCGCCATGCACGCCTGCGGACAGGCCCATGTCGACCACGTAGTCGGCAGTGCGAATCGCATCTTCGTCGTGCTCGACCACCAGAACGCTGTTGCCGATGTCGCGTAGGTGGCGTAGGGTTTTGATCAGGCGGTCGTTATCGCGCTGATGCAAGCCGATTGACGGCTCGTCGAGCACATACATGACGCCGGTCAGGCCGGAACCGATCTGCGACGCCAGCCGAATACGTTGCGCTTCGCCGCCGGAGAGCGTATCGGCGCTGCGTTCCAGCGACAGATAATCGAGGCCGACATTATTGAGGAAGGTCAGGCGCGAGACGATTTCCTTGATGATGCGATCAGCGATTTCTTTTTTGGCGCCGGTCAGCTTCAGTTTTTCAAAGAACGACAAGGTCTCTCGCAGCGGTGTCGCTGCGACTTGGTAAATGGCTCTTTCCTGTTTACCGCTGCCGATCTTGACGAAGCGCGCCTCAACCCGCAGTCTGGCGCCGTGGCAGGACGGGCACTCTTTCTTATTGATGAACTTGGCCAGCTCTTCCTTGACCGCCATTGAATCGGTTTCGCGGTAGCGCCTCTGCAGATTATTAACCACGCCTTCAAACGTGTGTTCCTTGATCACGGTACGGCCGTACTCGTTAATATAGCTTAACGGGATGGTTTCCTTGCCGGAACCATACAACACCGCCTGCTGGGCTTTTTCCGACAGCTTCTCGAACGGCATATCAATATCTAAATTGTAGTGTGTCGCGATGTCGCTCAGCATCTGGAAGTAGAACTGGTTGCGTCGATCCCAGCCTTTGATCGCACCGCTCGCTAGTGACAGGTTAGGGAAAGAGACGATCCGCTTCGGATCGAAAAATTCGATATGACCGAGGCCGTCGCATTCCGGGCAAGCTCCCATCGGATTGTTGAACGAGAACAGGCGCGGCTCCAGTTCCTGCAGTGAGTAGCCACAGGTGGGACAAGCCATCTTGTTAGAATACACGTGTTCCGTGCCACTATCCATTTCCAGTGCAATCGCCCGGCCTTCGGCCAGGCGCAGTGCAGTTTCAAAGCTTTCGGCTAGCCGTTGTTTGGTGTCGGCCTTGACCTTCAGGCGATCAATGACGACATCGATGCTGTGCTTCTCGGTCTTTTTCAGTTTCGGCAGGTCATCGACTTCATAAATCTTGGTCGTGCCGGTGCCGCTCTGAATGCGGAAACGTACGAAGCCATGCGCCTGCATCTGTTCGAACAGATGGGCGTGCTCGCTCTTGCGGTTGGCCACCACCGGCGCCAGAATCATCAGTTTGGTCTCGTTCGGCATCGCCAGCACGGCATCGACTATTTGCGATACCGATTGTGCCGCCAGCGGCTTTTCCGGATGGTCAGGGCAGTACGGCGTGCCGACGCGTGCATACAGTAGGCGCAGGTAGTCATGGATCTCGGTCACGGTGCCGACGGTCGAACGCGGATTGTGCGACGTGGCTTTCTGTTCGATGGAAATGGCAGGCGACAAGCCTTCGATCAAGTCGACATCAGGCTTTTCCGTCAGTTGCAAAAACTGCCGTGCATACGACGATAGCGACTCGACATAGCGTCGCTGGCCTTCCGCATACAGCGTGTCGAACGCCAATGACGACTTGCCGGAGCCGGACGGGCCGGTAATCACGATCAGCTTATTGCGCGGCAAATCTAGATTGATGTTCTTGAGGTTGTGCGTACGTGCACCCCGGATGCGGATTTCGTCTTGATTCTTTTCCATCTACAACTTTCAGCGTAGGTTTAAGGCCGTGTTGGCTTGTTGGAATTACAATTTCATATCTGGAAGGCTTGCCGCCGCTATCCCAAATTTTAATATCCCGACACTATATCAGGGTCGAGATGTTGAAGTTTGGCCCTATAGAACTCGGCTGTCACTGTCCCTTGTGCAGATCGGGAAGTAGGTTGTCGCTAATAGGCAGCGACGCGCCGCATATGCTTATTGTCATAGCGGCATCTTGAAGAGTCGCAAGCTACTGTGATCCCTTTCACTGATACTATATCGGGCTGGAATTGCCGATTGCCGTACGACGCATTCGTCATGCTTGTTGCGCCTGCCTGCCGGGCGTTATCGCCACTTCCGGTCATTTTCAATATGAATAGTGTGTCTAATTCTTCCGATAGCGAGATCAACAGCGGCATGAGCTGCGCCGAAGTCAACGTGAGTGCCTCGCTGGCTTCGGTCCTTGCCTTGTCGTTGATCATTTCGTTGCTGCCATATGAAGGGATCGACCTGACCGGCGCCTTGCCGCCGACGGCGATTGTCGTGGTGTTGTGGCTGGTGCCGTTGGTGCCGCTGATCAATGCCAAGCGTGTGGTCTGGTCTGAGATCTTGCGCAACGGTGAACTGATGCGCCTCAATTACGGCATGTTCGCACTGCACATAACGCAGATGGCGTCGTTCATGTTGCTGTCGCCATGTTATTTTTCTTGCAACTATGATTGTTGCTGACTTTTCGCTCGACATCATTCGCTGGCAATGGCTGTTGTTGGGGGGGCATTGCTTTGAATGTGCTGGAAGCCAGCCATCGCTGGTATCGCGTATTGTGCCATCAGCCGCCAAGGGCGCCGTGCTGGGCGTCTACAACACCATGCGAGCGTTAGGTTTGTTCTGCGGCGATGCGTCAGGGGTGACTTCTTAAACAGCACGTTGGGGCGCCATTGGTTTTCATTTTAGGAGCGGTGGCAACCTTGTGCGGGCTTATAATTGCATCCAGTATGAAGAATTTACCGCGTCGCGGCCAGAAATCAATCACGGCCGCAGCAGCGCAGCTCACACCGCGCAGCATGTTCCGTTAGGTAACGTCAGGCAACAAGCGCCTGCGGGCTCCATGCATCAAGAGCAGTTTTCAAGGTATTTTAAAGATATTGGTACTTAGGAGAGAATCACATGGCATCGGTCAATAAAGTCATTATCGTCGGCAATCTAGGTCGCGACCCTGAAACGCGTTACATGCAGAATGGCGAACCAGTCACTAACATTGCGGTTGCCACGACGGAGAGTTGGAAGGACAAGAACAGCGGCGAAAAGAAAGAACTGACAGAATGGCATCGGATTACTTTTTATCGCAAACTCGCGGAAATCGCCGGCCAGTATCTGAAAAAAGGCTCGCAAATTTACGTTGAAGGCCGCCTACAGACACGCAAATGGCAAGACAATGATGGCGCTGAACGCTACACCACCGAAATCATCGCCGACACCATGCAGATGCTCGGTAGCCGTCAAGGCCAGGGCGGTAGCCCAGCGATGGGCGATGGCTACAACAGCGCGCCACCGGCACGCCAAAATATCAGTGCCCCGGTAGCCCCAGCGCGCCAGCAAGCCCCGGCTTCACGCCCGGCGCCGAATTTCTCGGATATGGATGACGATATTCCGTTCTGAGATCCAGTAGTTTAATTCTGTAAATAAAGACCTGCTAAATCGGTGACTTAGTTGGTCTTTTCCATTCTCTTCCAATCTCAAATGTCGCAATAAACATACCAGCGAACACACCATGGCTACCGCCGTGGTTGCCGATAACCATGCTATCGCGCGTATTCCTATCAGCTTGCCGTCGGTTGCTTCGTCCAGCATCAGGCTCGATACGATTGCGGCAACGGTGATCGCCAGATCTCGAATGATATTTCGTAACGACATGAAGTCAGCTTGCTCATGCGTCACCGGCATCTGGCTGATGAATGCTGCTAGGGTGACGTTGCGGTCGGCACGGTCGGTCAAGCGGCCCAGAAGTTGTAACGTGACTAGCGCGGTGACGCCGCCGGTAAAATACAGAATGTCCGAGCGTTCACGGGAAAAACCGAGGTTCAGCAGCAGATAGGCGGGGGAATTGTGGGATCATCAGGAAGGCCGAGAATCGGCTCAGCGCCTTCACCAGGCAGGCGGCGCGCACTGCCGGTTGGGCCAGCAGACTGTGGCGCATGCGGTCGATGACGATCTCCATGCCGAGCGCGATAGCGGGGCCGCAGCACAGGCGGGTCAGGGCGCGTTCCAGCATCATCGTCTACAGGCCGCTGGCGGAAGTCGTTGCCAGTGTGCGCAGGCCGACCGTGCCGCAGGCCAGCAACAGCAACGAGCGACGGTCGTAGCGGTCGATCAAGCTTACCGATAGCAGGTCGGAGATTGTCGCGGCCGAGGTGTATGTCATCGATAGCCCGCCCAGTTTATTGCTGGCGAAGACTAATGCTTTTGCCAGATCGGGGGCGATCGGCATCAGCATGATGGAATCGAGCACGTAGACGAAATGGATGGCGGCGACGATGACGATGGCTTGGGTTTGTGAGGGTTGGTTTATGGGCGCCCTGTACTGCTGGCATCTAGTAGTTACGTCAGGTTAGGCGGTATCGCGGACTGTATCGATAGGCTACTTGATTCCAGGGTGTTGCGCCGTCGTCGCCGACTAACTGCGTCGCTAGCGGGCTGCGTCTAATGGAACGATGCCGGCACGCATTCTCTGGCAGGCTCATCATCATGAACGACCGACTTCATCCTGCTTTTTACATCCAGTTAGCACTACAGAACCGCTTCAAGATTACCAGGCTTGGCGCGACATTTTTGCATCGCCGCGGCGTTCATTCTTGGCACACGGTGTCAAAGCAGTGCTATTTTTCGCCACAACGTGCACAGCGCGCTGGCCGAAGTTCGTAACGGACGCTTCGAAAAAATCGTGCTGTCGCACTCGATCACAATTCAGGTCCAACTCGACATCCAGGCTCTGCTGCGGTGATTAGCGGCGCGCAATCTTCTGGGATATACCTTTTGCGATTGATCTGGCCGCCGAAGTGTTGGGTGAGCTGGCCACCACTTCGTTACAGGTGTTGCTGGCGCTACATCCGACGCCTGCGGTAAGTGGTCACCCGGCGCCGCCGGCGGGCCGGTTTATTCGCGCGACGGAGGGTGTTGATCGCCGGCATTTCGCCGGCTTGGTTGGCTGGTGCGATAGTCGGGGCGACGGTAAATGGGTGCTGATGCTGCACCGAGCTAAGCGCGGGTAGTGCGACGCTGTGCGTCGGCGCTGGTATCGTGGCGGGTTCGAAGTCGCCGCTGGAAATTGCTGGAAACATCTGGCAAGCTGCGCATCATGCTAGCGGCTATGGATCTGGAGTTGTTGCTGGAAGATTAACCGTCGCAGCTGCCGTCATGAGTACTCTAAGCCAGCTTGAGTATTTGCCTGGATTCGCGCCCTGGCCGGCTCCAAGCCCGGCGGCCTACCGAACCGCTGGTTACCGGATTGGCGAAACTTTCGGCAACATGCTGTGCCAGCGCGCCCGTCAATATCCCTCACGTTTATGGCTGATGTGCGGCATGCGGCGTTGGATTTGCCGTGGGTTGGACCAGCTCAGCGACCAACTGGCAGCAGGCTTTAACCGACACGGCATTCGTGCGCGCGACCAAGTGATGGTGCAACTGCCGAATATCGCAGAATTCTTTGTCGTGTGTTTTTCCTTGTTTCGTTTGGGGGCGATTCCGGTGTTTGCATTGCCTGCCCACCGCTGCGCCATATCACCGTCATCGGTGGGGTAGCAGAGTTCAGCGCGCTCGACAGCTTGTATGACGCACCCGGGAGTTTTTCTGAGCCGCGCGTCGCCGACGTTGCTCTCCTGCCGCTTTCTGGCGGCAGCATTGGTCTGCCCAAGCAGATTCCGCTTACGCCCGACAATTGCCTGTAGATGGGGTGGTTGGATGCGGCCGGCGCCCCTAATAACAGTCGGCGTCATGATTTGAGAAGCTTAATGCTGTTGCCGGTTGGCGATGCTAAATTCACCACCGAAGTTGCACAGCACGTGGCCGGTGCTCGGCTGTTCTTTGTAGCAGGTATCCGGTATGGCCGAAGGGCTGGCCAACTATACCCGCGACGACGACATCGAACTACAGATCGGTTCGACCCAGGGGCGGACGATGTCCAACGCGGATGAGGTGCGCGTCGTGAATGATGAAGACCGCGATGTATCACCCTGTGCAGTCGGCCATTTGCTGACGCTTGGTCTTCCTATGCCATACGCGGCTATTACAAGGCGGAACAGCACAACGCCTGCGCGTTCAATGTCGAAGAATTTTATCGTACCGGAGATCTGGTATCGCAGCTACCGTCCGGTCATCTGGTGGTGGAAGGGCGCTCTAAAGATCAGATCAATCGTGGCGGCAAAAAGGTGGCCGCCGATGAAGTCGAAAACCATCTGCTGACGCATCCGAACGTGCACGACATGGCCCCAGTAGCCATGCCGGATGCTTACCTGGGAGAGCCCAGTTGAGTTTCTGTAATTACATTCGGCCAGACCCCTGCGTGCAATCGAACTGATTGGTTTCCTGAGCGAACGCGACATCGCCGGTTACAAGATTCCTGATCGCATTGAGTTCGTCGAGCAATTTCCCAAGATCGGCATCGGCAAGGTTAACAAGCGCGTCCTGCTCAAGCACATCGCAGAACAGTTGGCCAAGGCGGACACTCCTCCTTAATTACCTAAAAGATCAAGCTCATCAAGGTTATTCAACAAATCGCCTCCTATTTTCTACGATGACAAGGAGAGGCCAATCCTAACCTTGCTAGAGTATATCGGTTGCTTGATGATCAACGCTGAAGCTTTCATGAGCGACATACAGCCATTCCTAGTAGGCGTTGCCCTGGCCGATTTCTCGGCAGGGCAACATGTGATGACGTTGGATTACGTTTCACCGCGGTGCGGCGTTGTCAAGTAATGCGCAGGATGTGATTGTCTGCTTACTGCCGGCGACCATCGGCGTCTTAACGGCCAGCATGGCTGTGCTGTAAAAGGAGGTGGCGACGTTGCTGCAGATGCCGGTCGCCGATTTAGGGGCTGACGATCATTTACTGCATGTTGGCTCCGATTCGATTAGCCTGATGAGCCTGGTCGAGCGCTGGCGGTGCGGCGGCTGCAGCCTTACGTTCGTTGACTCGGCGGAGCACCCGACGCTGGCCGAATGGTGGCACCTTCTGGCGCCGCACAACTAAGATAAATATTGCTCGCAAGGAGCAAGAGACTGACGCTGCGCCGCTGCCGCTGCCGGCCGCTCAATACGGCATCTGGCTGCTCCAGCAGTTGGACCTCGGTAATCTCGCTTACCGGACCGTCGAAGCGGGCGAACTGGATGGGATGCTGGATTAGGCCGCCTTCATCCTAACGCAGCTATGACGCAGACAGTATTTCCATCTATGCGCCGGATCCAAAGAGACTGTATCAGTTATTGACGCCCGATGAATTCAATTTGATTACGCTACAAACCGTCAGCCTCGACAAATCTTGGCCACAGATCCTGAGCCTGAGCGTCAATGGTGAGCTGTTCAATCTGTCGGTAGGACCGTTGCGCCTAGCTGGCGTTACCGAATTCGGCAGTCAGAATTTTAGCAACACGCCTGATGCGCAGATCAACCAGGGCGTATTTTTTAACCAGGCGTCAAACGAGGGCGCCAGCGGTTCATGCAAACGCTATGCGCTGGGGAGCTGAGCTGAGTATCCCGATGATTAAGGGATGGACTGGTACCATCGTTGGTAACGCTATGACGATTACTCGTTCTCCGTGCGCCGCGATGACAAATTTACCTACAACACCGGTCTTGCATTTCGTTCTGCCAAGACCTTGCTGTTGCGCGTTAATTACGCGACCAGCTTCCGCGAGTCGGACATAAGCTAAACCTATCAATCGACCACGCGCGGTTATTATGCATCGACTACCGACTACTATCGTTGCTCCAAAAACTGGCAACCACTGGCCGGCTGCGAATACAATAATTATTCGCCAGGTGCTAATTTCGTTCGATCCGACAGCAAAGACCTGAAACTGGAGAATGGTAAATCCTGGAGCTACGGCATAGCGTGGTCGCCTAGTTCGAACTTCGATGTGTCGGCTGATTTCTGGGCATCTAGACCGATAACCTGGTCACCAATTTTGATCCCGATATTATCCTTCGCAACGAAGCCAGTTGCCGCACTGTCCAGATAATCCTGATCAATCTGATCAATGCTGCACAAGAAAGCACCGGCAGCCTCAATATAAGTGGAAAATGACGTATCAATGGCGACGGCATTGGCGACTTCCTATTTAAATCCAACTATACGCTGGTGCTCGGCCATCACTATAAGCAGTTTGCCAACGATCCTGCCCAAGACCTGCTGAATTCGCTGACCAATCCGTGTTGGGATTCCAGGGTCAATATCAACGGTACACCTGGCTGCGCGGCCCGTAGACCAGGACGGTGCAGGCTGCGCATTACGGCAGCTTGCCGAATGCCAGCCAGACCGGCCGCATTTCGTCGTTTGCATTGGTCAATCTAAGCGCTAGCTACCAGATCAATCCACGCGCTTCGATATCGCTGATCGTCAATAATGTCTTCAACTCGGTCAAGCAAGACACTAGTGCCGGTTGGCCGTATTATGCTATTCCAAATTATAATCCTTACGGCCGTCAGGGGTGGTTGGAGTTTAACTACTATTTTGGTTCGTAGGTAGTTGCGACAAGGCCGCAGCAGTTTTTCTGTCGGTGCGATTTCTGCCTCTGCGGACTGGCTGTTCTCCAGGATGAACAAACTGACGTTGAAAGGCCACATCGTCAGCTGACGAATTGTCTTGACTGCTTCGATGATCACCGACGGCAACAACGATGCCGACGCAAGCGAGCCCGGGCTGCCGGCGTTGCAGACTTGCTTCACCAGTTCGATTGGCAAAATGCCGTTCATGGGATCTTGCGCGATCGGATAACGAAGATCGAGCTGCGCCGCAAATAACTGATTCTGAGCGCGGGAATTCAAATTGATGCTGGGCATACGGCATCATCCCCGCGGCCGAATAATTACATCGGTTACAATCGAATGTCACTACCTGCATCCGTCAACTGGAACAATCGCTGGGCGTCAGCCTATTTTCCCGCAACTACAAACGCCTGGTGCTGACCGCCTGCCGGCCAAATCACAACCTACCTGATCCACCGCTGCGACTACAGCTCCCCCGCCTTCGAGGCCATAAGCTAGATAATTTAGGTCGAAGTCAAAACAATTTGACTTCGACCTAAATTAATGAAAAAAATTAGGATCAGAGTCGAATTGGTGGATAAAATGAGGACATCTAAATTTTTTCTTTTTTACCATGGTCCGTTTACCTCGCTTCGTTATTCCGAACCAGCCACATCATCTCATCCAGCATGGTGTTGATCGGCATGCGGATTTTCCATGATACCGAAGATTATGTGAGTTTTCTTGGCCGTTTGCGCGATGCGGCTAAGCAGTTCAAGGTGGCGATCCATGGTTATGTGCTGATGACTAACCATATCCATTTGCTGGCGACGCCTAGCGACGTCGAGGAATTGGCGCGGATGATGCAATGTGTCGGGCGGCATTACGTACCTTATTTCAATCAGAAATGCGCCCGTGAAGGGACTTTGTGGCAAGGGTGCTACAGGTCGACGGTGATCGCTTAAGAGCGCGATTTCATGCTGTGCAGTTGCTATGTCGACCAGAATCCGGTGCAGGCAGGCATCACTTTAACGCCGGGCGAGTATCCCTGATGAAGTTATCTGCACCATATTGGTATCAAGTCGGACACGCTGGTAAACCGATCATGCGATGTATGGGGATTTGGGTAATACGCCGTTCGATCTTGAAGCTAAGTATAAATCCATGACTAAGCAAGCGCTTACATCCAGTCAGTCTAATCAGTTGATTGAGGCTACAAATGATGGCCGGCCTCTGGAGTTTGATGAATTCCAGGCTAAGTCGGAAAAGCAAGGTGCGGCGAGAGTGCGTCCATCCAAGCGTGGGCGGCCGTTTAAGGTGGAAATTAATGCAGCGCAAACACCGTTGCCAAAGACATCAAAAAAATAATAATCGAGCGGGATTGGCATTAATCGCACTAAATTAACTCTGATCCTAATTAAATTTTTTCTGGAAGTGGTGTTTTTAATTTGACTATGACTCCGATTTTTGGAGTTGAAGTCTGCAACTGACAGCACTATTCTTGATATCCTTACACTTAAAGTAGTGGAGCAACGTTATGCAAGCGCAAGGTTTATACGATCCCGCCAATGAGCGCGATGCCTGTGGTGTTGGCTTCATTGCCCATATCAAGGGCAAGAAGAGCCATTTGGTCATTGAGCAGGGTTTGCAGATTCTGAAGAATCTCGATCACCGGGGTGCGGTCGGCGCGGATAAACTGATGGGCGATGGCGCTGGGATATTGATTCAGGTGCCGCATCAGTATTACCGCGAGGAAATGGCGAAGCAGGGCGTAACTTTGCCGCCACCGGGCGAATTCGGCGTCGGTATGGTGTTCTTGCCAAAAGAGAATGCTTCGCGCATCGCTTGCGAACAGGAAATCGAACGTGCGGTATTGGCTGAAGGCCAGGTTGTGCTGGGCTGGCGCGATGTGCCAGTCGATATCGAAATGCCTATGTCGCCGACCGTGCGCGACAAGGAACCGGTGATCCGCCAGATTTTCATCGGTCGCGGCCCCGATATCATGGTTACCGATGCGCTCGAGCGCAAATTGTACGTGATTCGCAAATCCTCGGGCCACGCTATTCAGGCTCTGAACCTGCTGCATGGCAAGGAATTTTTCGTGCCGTCGATGTCGGCGCGCACTGTGGTCTACAAGGGTTTGCTGCTGGCGGACCAGGTCGGCATCTACTATAAAGACCTGCAGGATCCGCGTTGTCTATCGGCGTTGGCGCTGGTGCATCAACGCTTCTCCACCAACACTTTTCCGGAATGGCCGCTGGCTCACCCGTATCGTCTGCTAGCGCACAACGGCGAAATCAACACCGTCAAGGGTAACTTCAACTGGATGCGCGCGCGCGAAGGCGTGATGAAATCGCACGTGCTCGGCGACGATCTGCAAAAGCTGTTTCCTTTGATCTATGAAGATCAGTCTGACACCGCCTGCTTCGACAATGTTCTCGAACTGTTACTGATGTCCGGCTACCCGCTTGCGCAAGCGATGATGATGATGATTCCTGAGGCATGGGAAAACCACGCCACGATGGATAACAACCGGCGCGCCTTCTACGAATATCACGCTGCGATGATGGAGCCGTGGGATGGTCCGGCGGCGATGGCGTTTACCGATGGCCGTCATATCGGCGGCACGCTGGACCGCAACGGTTTGCGCCCGGCGCGCTACATCGTGACCGATGATGATTTCGTGGTGATGGCGTCCGAATCGGGCGTGTTGCCGATTCCAGAGTCGAAGATCATCCGGAAATGGCGTCTGCAACCAGGCAAGATGTTCCTGATCGATCTCGATGCCGGCCGCATCATCGATGATAAAGAATTGAAAGACACGTTCGCCAACGCCAAGCCATACAAGCAATGGATTGAGTCGGTGCGGGTCAAGCTTGACGAATTGAAGTCGGATCCGTATGAACCAGGTTCCACCATCCCATTGCTGGATCACCAGCAATTGTTCGGCTACACTCAGGAAGACATCAAGTTCCTGATGTCGCCTATGGCTGCTGCCGCTGAAGAGGCAATCGGTTCGATGGGTAACGACTCGCCGCTGGCGGTCATGTCCAGCAAGAACAAGACGCTATACCACTACTTCAAACAGTTGTTTGCGCAAGTTACTAACCCGCCGATCGATCCGATCCGCGAAGCGATGGTGATGTCGCTGGTGTCCTTCATCGGACCGAAGCCGAACATGCTCGATACCAACAACATCAACCCACCGATGCGCTTGGAAGTGTCGCAGCCGATTCTGAACTACGACGACATCGCCAAGCTGCGCAACATCAGTGCGCACACCGGTGGCAAGTTCAAGTCGTATGAGCTGAATATCTGCTACCCAGTCGCTTGGGGTAAGGAAGGCATCGAAGCACGTCTGGCATCGTTATGCGCCCAGGCTGTCGATGAGGTCAAGTCCGGCCACAATATCCTGATCGTGTCGGACCGTAAGGTCGATGCTGAACAGGTCGCGATTCCAGCACTGCTGGCCACCTCTGCGATTCACCAGCATCTGGTGAGTAAGGGCTTGCGCACCTCGACCGGCCTGGTGGTGGAAACCGGTTCGGCGCGCGAGACGCATCACTTTGCACTGCTGGCTGGCTATGGCGCCGAAGCGATTCATCCGTATCTGGCAATGGATACCTTGACCGAAATAGCACACGCCATGCCTGGCGCGCTGTCGGCCGAGAAGGCGCTCGACAATTTCCAGAAGGCAATTTGTAAAGGCCTTTTGAAGGTGATGTCGAAAATGGGCATCTCGACTTACATGTCGTATTGCGGCGCGCAAATTTTCGAAGCGATCGGGCTCAACAAGAGCATGACCCAGAAATACTTCAAGGGCACCTCATCGAACGCCGAAGGCATCGGCGTATTTGAGGTGGCGGAAGAAGCCTTGCGCCTGCATCGTGCTGCATTCAGTGAAGATCCGGTGCTGGCCAATGCTCTCGACGCCGGTGGTGAATATGCATTCCGTATTCGTGGTGAAGAACACATGTGGACGCCGGATGCGATCGCCAAACTGCAGCATTCTACCCGCGCCAACAACTTCAACAGCTACAAAGAGTATGCCAAATTGATCAACGATCAGTCCGAGCGTCACATGACGCTGCGAGGTTTATTCGAATTCAAGATCGATCCAAGCAAGGCGATCGCGCTGGATGAAGTTGAGCCGGCCAAGGAAATCGTCAAGCGTTTCGCCACCGGCGCGATGTCGCTCGGCTCCATCTCGACCGAAGCGCATGCCACGCTGGCAGTGGCGATGAACCGCATCGGCGGCAAGTCGAATACCGGCGAAGGTGGCGAGGACGAGAACCGTTATCGCCAGGAATTGAAAGGCATTCTGATCAAGCAGGGCGAGACTCTGGCGTCGGTAATCGGTAAGGACCAGATTGAAGTCGATATCCCGCTGCAAGCCGGTGATTCGCTGCGTTCCAAGATCAAGCAGGTGGCATCCGGACGCTTCGGCGTCACCGCCGAGTACTTGATTTCTGCCGATCAGATTCAAATCAAGATGGCGCAAGGCGCCAAGCCGGGCGAAGGCGGGCAGCTGCCGGGCCACAAGGTATCTGAGTACATTGCCAAGCTGCGTTTCTCGGTGCCTGGTGTCGGCCTGATTTCGCCGCCGCCGCACCATGATATTTATTCAATCGAAGATCTGGCACAACTGATCCACGATCTGAAGAACGTCAATCCACGCGCCTCGATTTCAGTCAAGCTGGTGTCGGAAGTTGGTGTTGGTACGGTGGCTGCCGGTGTGGCAAAAGCCAAGTCGGATCACGTTGTCATCGCCGGTCATGACGGCGGCACCGGTGCTTCACCGCTGTCATCGATCAAACATGCCGGTTCGCCTTGGGAGCTGGGGCTGGCTGAAACGCAGCAAACGCTGGTTTTGAACGGCTTGCGTAACCGTATCCGGGTGCAGGCCGATGGCCAAATGAAGACCGGTCGCGACGTTGTCATCGCCGCCTTGCTTGGTGCCGATGAATTCGGTTTCGCCACCGCACCGCTGGTGGTCGAGGGTTGCATCATGATGCGCAAATGCCACTTGAATACTTGCCCAGTCGGCATTGCCACGCAAGATCCGGTGTTGCGCGCTAAGTTCTCCGGTAAACCGGAGCATGTAGTCAACTTCTTCTTTTTCGTCGCCGAAGAAGTCCGTCAGATCATGGCCCAGCTGGGTATTCGTAGTTTCAACGAACTGATTGGCCGTGCCGACTTATTGAACAAGTCGCGCGCACTCACCCACTGGAAGGCGCAGTGCCTAGATTTCAGTCGTATTTTCTATCAGCCTGCATTGCCGGAAGGCGGCGTGTATTACCACACCGAAGAGCAGGATCACGGACTCGAAAAGGCGCTCGACCACAGATTGATAAGGCAATCCAAGGTCGCGCTGGAAAAAGGCGAGTGCGTCTCGTTCATCTCGCCGATCAAGAATCTGAACCGTAGTGTCGGTGCCATGCTGTCCGGCGAGGTGGCGAAGAAGTATGGTCACAAGGGGCTGCCCGACGACACCATCCACATCCAACTGCAAGGCACAGCAGGCCAGTCGGCCGGCGCGTTTCTGGCGTATGGCATCACACTGGATTTGGTGGGTGAAGGTAACGACTACATTGGTAAGGGCTTGTCCGGCGGTCGCATCATCGTTCGTCCGAACATCGAGTTCCGTGGCCGAGCGGTGGACAACATCATCGTCGGCAACACCGTGCTGTACGGCGCGATTGCCGGTGAGGCCTTCCTCAATGGTGTGGCCGGCGAACGTTTTGCGGTACGTAACTCGGGAGCGATTGCGGTGGTTGAAGGTACCGGTGATCATTGTTGCGAATACATGACTGGCGGTATCGTCGTCGTGCTGGGCGAAACCGGCCGTAATTTTGGTGCCGGCATGTCTGGCGGTCTGGCGTATGTCTACGATCCGGACGGCACTTTTGCGGCGCAATGCAATATGTCAATGGTAACGCTGGAACCGATACTGGGCCAGGGTGAGCAGGGAGTCACGATCGATCGTGCGATCTGGCATGGCACCGTGCGCGGCGGCGAGGCGCAGGCTGATGAGGCGATCCTGAAAGGACTGATCGAGCGTCACTTCAAGTACACCGGCAGTACCCGCGCACGTAACTTGCTGGACAACTGGGTTGCCTCGCGTAGCAAATTCGTCAAGGTATTCCCTGCAGAGTACAAGCGCGCTCTGGGCGAGTTGAACGCGGTCCAGAGCAGCAAACAGGCCAAAGAAAAAGTCGCCGCCTAAATCCTTTATTTGAGGCGCAGTCATTTTTTGGTAATTTCGTATCTGATTAGTTGCGGACAGGATCGCACGGAGAAAATCATTTGCCGCACGGCGGTGGCTCTTGAGCTCTGTCCCGCAATTACTAAAAATGTGAGTGAAAAATGGGAAAAGTAACGGGTTTTATGGAGTTTCAGCGGGTTGGTGAAACGTATGAAGCACCAGTGGCACGCAAGAAGCATTACAAGGAATTTATCCTCGGTCTGAGCAACGACGAAGCTAAGACGCAGGGCGCGCGTTGCATGGATTGCGGCATTCCGTTCTGCAATAACGGCTGTCCAGTGAATAATATCATTCCCGACTGGAATGACCTGGTGTATCGCGGTGCTTACCACGAGGCTTTGGAGACCTTGCATTCGACGAACAACTTCCCGGAATTCACTGGCCGCATCTGTCCGGCGCCATGCGAGAGTGCCTGTACCCTTGGTATCAACAGCGATCCGGTCGGCATCAAGTCGATCGAACATTTCATCGTTGACAAGGGCTGGGAAAACGGCTGGATCGTGCCGCAACCGGCGTTGGTGAAGACCGGGAAAAAAGTTGCTGTTGTCGGCTCCGGCCCTGCTGGTTTGGCTGCTGCTCAGCAGTTGGCGCGTATCGGCCATGACGTCACCGTGTTTGAAAAAAGCGATCGCGTCGGTGGCCTGCTACGCTACGGTATCCCCGATTTCAAGATGGAAAAATCGCACATCGATCGTCGCATGGAGCAGATGGAGGCTGAAGGTGTGATATTCCGTACCGGCGTGCTGGTCGGCAAAGACTTTCCATCGAATGTGAACAACGGGGCCAAGAAAACCATCTTGCCAGATGAACTGAAAGTCGAGTTCGATGCAGTGATCATCGCTGGCGGCGCTGAGCAGCCGCGCGATTTGCCGGTGCCTGGGCGTGAGTTGAAGGGCGTGCATTTCGCGATGGATTTCCTACCGCAGCAAAACAAGATCAATGCCAGAGACAAGGTCAAGGATCAGATTCTGGCAGGCGGCAAGCACGTGGTGGTGATCGGCGGCGGCGATACCGGCTCCGATTGCGTTGGTACTTCCAACCGCCAGGGTGCGCTATCAATCCAGCAGTTGGAACTGATGCCGCAACCACCTGAGCAGGAAAACAAGCCACTGGTATGGCCGTACTGGCCGACCAAGCTGCGTACTTCGTCATCTCATGAAGAAGGCTGCGATCGCGATTGGGCAGTGACTACCAAGCGCCTGGAAGGCAAGAACGGCAAGCTCGAGAAGCTTGTCGCTGCCCGTGTCGAGTGGAAAGACGGCAAGATGCACGAGGTACCGAACTCGGAATTCGAAATGAAAGCCGACCTGATATTTTTGGCGATGGGTTTCGTCTCGCCGGTGACGCAGGTGCTGGAAGCTTTCGGCGTCGAACAGGACGCGCGCGGCAACGCCAAGGCCAACGCCGATGGCGAAGGTTGCTACAAGACATCGGTCGACAAGGTGTTCGCCGCCGGCGACATGCGCCGCGGCCAGTCGCTGGTGGTATGGGCGATCCGCGAAGGTCGCCAGTGCGCGCGCGCCGTGGACGAGTTCCTGATGGGAGCCTCGGTACTGCCGCGTTGATTGTATAAATTTCATTGTCAATTCATAACTGATGATGCAAGAGCATGCCTGCGGTTTACTCCAGCTGGCGTTCTTTTTATCCGGAAGCAGTTTTATGATACCGAAAAGCAAGAGTCAAATTGTTGTAATAGCGGCACATGGTCATCAGCCAACTATCGCGAAGCTCTGAACGATCGTCGCTTGCGCACCACAATAGTTACCTTGATGTTTATTCTGGGGATGTAGTGACAAATATTATCGAAATCCGTGATTTGCAATTTGGCTATGGCGAGAGAGCGATTTTATCGGGACTCAACATGAACTTCGCACGCGGCAAAGTGATTGTCGTCATGGGAGGTTCCGGCTCCGGCAAGACCACCATATTGCGGCTGATCGGTGGTCAGTTGCGGCCGCAAGCGGGCAGCGTCAAGGTCGACAACAAAACTGTGCATACCTTATCGACCAAGGCTCTGTATGCGCTACGCCGCAAGATGGGCATGCTGTTTCAGGGCGGGGCGTTGTTCACCGATTTGACGGCGTTTGAGAATGTTGCCTTCCCACTGCGAGAACATGCCGATCTGCCGCCGGATCTGCTTAACAAGCTGGTGTTGCTAAAATTGAATGCGGTTGGTTTGCGCAATGCAGCGCAATTGAAGCCGTCAGAAATTTCCGGCGGCATGGCGCGGCGGGTGGCACTGGCGCGCGCGATTGCTCTCGATCCGTCGCTGATCATGTATGACGAACCGTTTGCTGGATTAGACCCGATTTCGATTGGTGTCACCGCCAACCTTATTCGTAAGCTTAACGACGCGCTTGGTTCGACTAGCATTCTGGTGTCGCATGATGTCAACGAATCGTTCGCGATTGCTGATTATGTGTACTTCTTGTCGCAGGGCCAGATTGTGGCGCAAGGTACGCCCGCTGAGATGCGCTCTTCGCAGCACACTTACGTCAAGCAGTTCGTGAATGCCGAACCGGACGGCCCGGTGCCGTTCCATTATCCCGGCAAGTCGTTGGCCGAGGGTCTGGAGCTGAAGGTCCGTCGCTGATGGTTAACTGGATAAACAAAAGTCTGCCGGCAATCGGCTACACGTTGCGCGAATCGATTGTCGGCCTCGGTGTGGCGACGCGTATTTTTTTGTCGATTCTGCGCGTTTCTTCTGGCTTATGGCGGCGGCCTCGCCTGATTACTGACCAGATTCATTTTATCGGCAATTATTCGCTGGTCATCATTGGCGTATCGGGCCTGTTTGTCGGCTTTGTTTTAGGTTTGCAGGGCTATTACACACTCAATAAGTACGGTTCCGAACAAGCTCTGGGCCTGCTGGTGTCGTTGTCGCTGGTGCGCGAGCTGGGGCCGGTCGTGACCGCACTGCTGTTCGCCGGCCGCGCCGGTACCTCGCTGACCGCCGAGATCGGCCTGATGAAAGCTGGCGAGCAATTGTTGGCGATGGAAATGATGGCCGTCGATCCGTTGCAGCGCGTTGTGGCGCCGCGCTTCTGGGCCGGTGTCGTGGCGATGCCGATGCTGGCGGCGCTGTTTAGCGCGCTCGGTATCTTTGGCGGCTATCTGGTCGGTGTTAAGTTGATCGGCGTTGACGAAGGTGCTTTCTGGTCGCAGATGCAAGGTGGAGTGGATGTCTTGCTGGACGTTGCCAATGGCGTACTGAAAAGCATCGTGTTCGGGATCGCCGTTACTTTTGTCGCGGTATGGCAAGGATATGAAACCAAGGCGACACCGGAAGGCGTCGCCAGAGCGACTACACGCACCGTGGTGATCGCTTCTCTGGCTGTGCTGGCGCTGGATTTCCTGTTGACCGCGCTGATGTTTAATTGACTTGATTAATCTGTGGCGCATGGCTCTGATTGCCGAAGTTGGCGAGTTGGCGTTGTGGCAACCAATCGTTTTGCTTCTCGTTACTATTTTCCTGAGATTGTTCAGTTAATCGCTGGGTATTCGATAGCCAGCTATGGCAGTATGTCCGGACTGGACCAATACCTCGGGTTGTGTTTTTAAGGTAATAAATCATGCAACAAAAAACTGTAGATGTATGGGTTGGTATGTTTTTGCTGATCGGCGTGCTGGCCCTGGGCTTTTTGGCGTTGAAGGTCGGTAATCTCAGTAGCTCATCTTTCAATTCAACTTATCCGGTAACCGTCAAGTTCGACAATATTGGTGCCTTGAAAGTACGCGCTTCGGTTCGTAGCGCCGGTGTCGTGGTTGGCCGGGTCGCCTCGATTGTTTTCGACGACAAGAGTTACCAGGCCGTTGTGACCGTAAATATTGATCAACACTACAAGTTTCCAAAGGATAGTTCAGCCAAGATACTCACGGCAGGCTTATTAGGAGAGCAATACATCGGTATCGAGCCGGGCGGCGACACCAATAATCTAGTTGCCGGTGATAATATTAAATTGACACAGTCTGCAATAGTGCTGGAAAATCTGATCAGTCAGTTCTTGTACAGTAAGGCAGCAGATGTAAGGGGTGGCGAGTAATGAGAATGAAAATGACGATGCGTATTGGTTCCCTGGTGCTGGTTGCTGCGCTCAGCGGTTGCGCCACTACCGGCACACCATGTACTGGCGGCATCAGCTGCAACTCACAAGACCCGCTGGAAGGTTTTAACCGTGCGATGTTCAGCTTTAATGACACGCTCGACAAGGTCGCGCTGAAACCGGTGGCGACCGCTTACCGCTCGTGGTTGCCAAATTTCCTGCAAATCGGGATTCATAATTTCTTCGGTAATCTCGGTGATATTTTTGGTTCGGTCAACGGCTTTTTGCAGGGAAATATTGAAGCCGGCACCACCAACTTCATGCGTGTAGCTGTCAACAGCACGTTCGGCCTTGGCGGCGTGCTTGATGTCAGTTCGGAAGCCGGGCTACAGAAAAATAGTCGTGATTTTGGCCAGACTCTCGGCAAATGGGGTATCGGCGCCGGTCCCTATTTGGTGCTGCCGTTGTTCGGTTCGTCTAACATCCGCGATACCGCGGCGCTGCCGGTGGATTTCTATGGCGATCTGTGGTCTTATAAATATCCGGTACGCTGGCGTAATACCGGATCGGTGGTACGCCTGATCGATAAGCGTGCCAATCTGCTGGATGCCGGCGATCTGTTGGAAGATGCGGCGCTCGACAAGTATGAATTTGTTCGCGACGCATATACACAACGCCGTCAGAGCCAGATCAGGGCTAGCGATGACAGCGATGCCAATGACAAGCTCGCCATAACCAAGTCGGTCGAGTAATGAAGCTGGCGCACTGGATCAAGAGCTCGGACACATGATTTGTAACCTCGGTCGCAGGAACCTGGCATTAAAATGTTTATATTAAGAGATATCTGTAAAATTGCTGAAGTGCCACCTAAATATATGGATTGTTAAAAATATATGAATATTCTGAAAAAATATCTGTCCTTGTCACTGACTGTCGGCAGCCTGTTTTTCTCCGCTGCCGCGAGTGCTCAGGAAGCGCCTGATGCGCTGGTGAAACGCATCAGTCAAGATGTACTGGATACCGCCAAGGCGGATAAGGGTGTACAGGGTGGCAACCAGCAGCGCATCCTGGCTCTGGTTGAAGAAAAAATCATTCCGTACGTCGATTTCCATCGCATGACGGCACTGGCAGTCTGCCGTTACTGGCGTGACGCTACGCCGGATCAGCAAAAACAACTGATTACGCAGTTCCGCAGCTTGTTGATCTTTACCTATGCCGGCGCTCTGTCGCAGGTACGCGACCAGAAAATTTATTTCCTCCCGATGCGGAGCGATCCTACCGATACCGACGTTGAGGTGCGTTCGAAAGTGGTCCAGCCAGGCCGCGAACCGATCCAATTAAATTATCGTATGGAAAAAGTTGGAACCAGCTGGAAAATATACGATGTCAACGTATTGGGTGTTTGGCTCGTTGAATCATACAAGGGTAACTTTGCTTCCGAAATCGGCAAGTCCGGAATCGACGGCCTGATCAAGGTACTGACAGACAAAAATAAGGCACGCGCCGCCAGAAGTGGCAAGTAATGGCGGAGCCGACTGTGCCCGCCGTAACAGAGCGACCGACAGCCGCGCTGGCCATGTAGATGTTTTGTATTTTATGTAATTTGTTGATTGATTATCATGTTCAGATCTTCTCACTCACTTACTATAGATAACGCTAAAGTCACCATGGAAGAGGGCTTGCTGGCCATCGCCGGGGGCGAGACCGAGATCGATCTGGGCGATGTGGTGGCGGTCGATTCGGTCGCCGTCGCGACGTTACTCGTATGGCAATGTGCTGCCCTCAACCAGGGCCACCAGCTGCATTTTTCCAGTTTGCCAGCCAATCTGGAAAGTCTGATCGACCTATATGGTGTGACCGAATTGCTGTCGTCGGCAATCGTAGTGGTTGCCGACGACACACAGCACCATTGATTCCTCTTTCTCCTTTCTCGCTAGCTTACTTGGTTTGTCGCTGTTCTCCGGTATCCGCAGCAAAAATCCAATATAATCAGAGCTTACGCCACCAGACAGCATGTCACGGCCTCCGAACCAAAAACGATCCCGATGTGTTATCGACATTGTTGCGGCGAACTAATTTTAGATCGTTTATCAAGGGCACTATGGCGACCATTCAAATCACCAACGTCAAGAAACGCTACCAGTCACAGCTGGCGCTGGACGACGTTTCATTGACTATCCAAGAAGGCGAATTCTTCGGTTTGCTCGACCCTAACGATAACGGCCGCCGGCAAGACTACCTTGATCTCGATGATTGCCCCGACCTGAAGCGTCCCGATTTCGGCAGCGTCATGATCCACGGTCATACTGTCGTCAGCGACTATCGCACTGCGCGTCGCAATTTGGGCGTGGTGCCGCAGGATCTGGTGTTCGATCCGTGCTTCACGGTACGCTAGATATTTCGCATGTAACCTGAACCGCGAAGGCCACACAGTCGTATTGACCACGCACTATCTGGAAGAAGCACAAGAGCAATACAACTGCATCGTCATGCTGAAGCTAGGACAGGTGGTGGCGCTCGATTTGATCTCGGCGCTGATCAAGCACATCGCCGGTTCACAGTTGCTGCTGCAACTATCCGGCGACGGCTTGCCGACCTCGCTGCAGCACACCTGGTATTGCATGCCGACAGCGGCAAGTTCGCGCTGCGAGTCAACTAATACAGCGATGTCGAGCCGATCCTCGGCGTCTTGCGCCGCGCCGGTGTGGTGATTGAGGGCATGCAGCTGCAACAAGCTAATCTTAAAGATGTGTCTCTGCAGATTATGTATAGCAAGGGAGGTTCCGGCGATTTTAATGTGTCTGCCGATTGATATAATGCGGTCGATGCCAAATTATGGTGGGCTTTCAAGCATTGTTTTACAAGGAAGTGTTGTGCTTCTGAAAAGTGGCGACGCAAACCATTTACGCGCCGATCATGACTGCCATGATGTACCTGCGGATTTTCGTCCACACGCTCAATGAGTATGTTCAGATCTGTCCTGGCGTGCAATACGCGTCATTTTTGATTTTCGACCCGGTCATGATGAGTGTGTTGCCAAATGCCTTCGCCAATATATCATCAGCGTTGATACAGTCGAAAAGACTGGCAACCTGGTGTTCGTCCTGTTGTCGCACTGGGAACTGTTCGACGGTTATGTGCTGGCCTCTGGTAGTGTGTGGCGTCACAGTCAGCCAGGGCGTATTCGTGACCACCGCCTGGTTTGTCAACCTGTCGTTCGTGGCGCCGTGGTTGATCGTAATTTTTGTATTCTTGGGGGATGGCGCTGCTCGGCACAATGGGGTTGATCGCCAGTATCCGGACCGACAAGTTCGGCCAGTATGATATCAATCCGTTGATTAGTCTGGCTGTAATTTGCATGGTGCTGGCGTTGTTGTCGCCGCTGGCAGTGCAAATGCTCAAGCGCGGTTACAAGTTACGCCACTAAGTTCGTTGGATATATAATTACGTTAGAAATTGCCATGTACCTTACATCAGATTTAGTTAAGAGTTATATTGCCGCCGGTCTTGCGTGCTCGCATCTGGAGGTGGAGGGTGATGGTCGGCATTTCAAGGCAGTGATCGTCTCGGCAGCGTTTGTTGGCAAGCGTTCGATCCAACGCCATCAGATCGTATATGCCGCCTTGGGCGATCGCATGCGCGAAGAAATCCACGCGTTGTCGATGAAGACACTGACGCCGGAAGAGCACCAACCTTAAGGGGGGGGCGAAAATCCTGCTGCACGCTGCCACTTCGACAGAGCAACGTTCCCTGCAGTTTTTCGAGCTCTCTTTATTCTGAAGCGCTTTCATTTAATGAGTGGTGTGGGCAGCTCGTTTTGCCCGCGCGTCGCAGACTGAAATGCATCGCATGGATGTGGATGACATGCGTTCTAGATACAACGTTTAAATTACAGCGAGAAGCAAGAATGGATAAATTATTGATACAAGGCGGCAATCGCCTTTCCGGTGAGATCACTATCTCCGGCGCCAAGAATGCTGCGCTGCCGATTCTGTGTGCCAGCCTGCTTACCGCCGATCAATTGCAACTGGCTAATGTGCCAAACCTGCATGACGTGTCGACCATGCTGAAGCTGCTGCGCCAGTTGGGTTTGAAGGCGACTCAGGACGGCCATTTCGTGATGCTGCAAGGCGATGCTATCAGCAGCCTGGAAGCGCCCTACGAATTTGTGAAGACTATGCGTGCCTCACTTCTGGTATTGGGGTCGATGCTGACGCGCTTCGGCGAAGCGCGCGTGTCGTTGCCGGGTGGCTGCGCCATTGGTTCGCGTCCGGTAGATCAGCACATCAAGGGCTTGCAGGCGATGGGCGCAGAGATCACCATCGAGGCAGGCTACATCCATGCCAAGACCAAGAAATTGAAGGGCACCCGCGTGATGACCGACATGATTACCGTAACCGGCACCGAAAATCTGCTTATGGCAGCAACCCTGGCCGACGGTGAAACCGTACTAGAAAATGCCGCACGCGAACCGGAAGTGACCGACCTGGCCAATTTGCTGGTAGCGATGGGCGCCAAGATCGACGGCATCGGCACCGACCGTCTGGTGATTCAAGGCGTCGACAAATTGCACGGCGCCGAGCACTCGGTGATCGCTGACCGCATCGAAACCGGCACCTTCCTTTGTGCAGTGGCCGCTGCCGGCGGCGACGTCATGTTGAAAAACACCCGCATCCATATCCTCGATGCGGCGCTGGATAAATTACGCGAAGCCGGCGTGATCCTCACCTCCAGCAACGATTGGATTCGCGTGCAAATGGCGGCGCGGCCAAAGGCAATTAGTTTCCGTACTACTGAATACCCCGGCTTCCCGACCGATATGCAAGCGCAGTTTATGGCCTTGAACAGCATTGCCGAAGGCACCAGTCACGTAACAGAAACGATCTTTGAGAACCGTTTCATGCACGTGCAGGAAATGAACCGTCTCGGCGCGGCCATCGATGTGCAGGGCAATACCGCTATCGTCAAGGGTGTTGACAAACTTGTCGGCGCGCCGGTCATGGCAACCGACCTGCGCGCTTCGGCGTCGCTGGTAATTGCGGGCTTGGTCGCGCAGGGCGAAACCTTGATCGAGCGCATCTATCACCTTGATCGCGGCTACGATCAGATGGAGCGCAAGCTGTCGGCAGTCGGCGCCAAGATCGAAAGAATCAAATGAGCCAAAAACTGACGCTAGCCCTGTCCAAGGGTCGCATCTTCGAAGAGACCTTGCCGCTGCTGAATGCTGCCGGTATTGTTGTCACTGAAGATCCAAAAACCTCGCGCAAGCTGATTTTGCCGACCAACGATCCGCTGATCAACGTCATTATCGTGCGCGCCTCCGATGTGCCGACCTACGTCCAATACGGCGCAGCAGATTTTGGCGTGGCCGGCAAGGATGTGCTGCTGGGGCATGGCGGCGAAGGTGTGTATCAGCCGATCGATCTGGAAATCGCCAAGTGCCGCATGTCGGTTGCGGTGTCGGCCGGTTTCGACTACGCCAGTGCGATCCGCCAAGGTGCACGGCTGCGCGTGGCGACTAAGTACTTGCTGACCGCGCGTGAACATTTTGCGCGTAAGGGCATGCACGTCGATCTAATCAAATTGTATGGATCGATGGAATTGGCGCCGCTGGTCGGCTTGGCCGATGCAATTGTCGACCTGGTTAGCACCGGCGGCACGCTACGCGCTAATAATCTGATTGAAGTCGAACATATCATGGATATTTCGTCACGGTTGGTGGTGAACCAGGCGGCGTTGAAACTCAAGCATGAGCGCTTGCAGCCGATCCTGGATGCTTTCGAAAAGGCCTCGACGCAATATAGAGTGGCATGATTCCAAGGTCGACATTGGCCGTGGTCAAGGAGAGGCGTTTTGTTATTTAGAAAATTGGAAGTAGCATGAGAATAGTAATCAGAAAACTCGATGCCGAGCAGCCTGATTTTCTCGCGCGACTTAGCTCCGTCCTGGACTTCGAGGCCGGTGAAGACGAGGCGATCGAGCAAGCCGTTGCCAGCATCCTGGCTGACGTCAAGCTGCGCGGCGACGCCGCTGTGTTGGAGTACACTAATCGCTTTGATCGCTTCAGCGCTGACAATCTCGGACTACTGGAAATCAGTGAGCAAGAGTTGCAGGCTGCGCTGGCGCAGTTGGCGCCGCAACGCCGTCATGCATTGCAGACTGCGGCCGACCGCGTGCGCGCTTATCATGGGCGGCAAAAGCAGGAATGCGGCTCGGATGGCTTTACCTACATCGAAGCCGATGGCACCGTGCTGGGTCAGAAAGTAACGCCGCTGGATCGGATCGGCATTTATGTTCCTGGCGGCAAGGCTGCTTATCCATCATCTGTGTTGATGAATGCGATCCCAGCCACGGTCGCTGGCGTACAAGAAGTCATCATGGTGGTGCCGACCCCGGACGGCATCAAGAACCCGCTGGTGCTGGCCGCCGCCGCCGTTGCCTGCGTCGATCGCGTGTTCACCATCGGCGGTGCGCAGGCCGTAGCTGCGCTGGCCTACGGCACAGCGACAATCCCGCAAGTCGATAAAATCGTCGGTCCCGGCAACGCTTACGTTACCGCCGCCAAGCGCCGCGTGTTCGGTACGGTCGGCATCGACATGATTGCCGGGCCGTCAGAAATCCTCGTGTTGTGCGATGGCACTACCGATCCCGACTGGATCGCGATGGACCTATTTTCGCAAGCCGAGCACGATGAACTGGCGCAGTCGATCCTGCTGTGTCCTGATGCCGACTATATCACTGCCGTTGAAGTCAGTATCAATCGGCAGTTACCGCTGATGCCGCGCCATGAGGTGATCCAAGCCTCGCTGACTAATCGCGGCGCATTGGTCAAGGTGCGCGACATGGAGCAAGCCTGCGAGATCGCCAACCTGATCGCCGCTGAACACCTGGAAATTTCGACTGCAAATCCGCAGCACTGGGCTGACCTCATCCGTCATGCTGGCGCCATGTTCCTGGGCCGTTTTTCGTCCGAATCGCTGGGCGATTACTGCGCTGGCCCGAACCATGTGCTGCCAACTTCGCGTACTGCGCGTTTCTCTTCGCCGCTTGGCGTATACGATTTCCAGAAGCGTTCCAGCATAATCAACATCAGTGAATCGGGCGCGCAAACGCTTGGCAAGATCGCCGCTGAACTGGCCTATGGCGAGGGGCTGCAGGCGCATGCGCGTTCCGCTGAATTTCGTTTGACGGATGCATCTTGATGGCAAGCCCGGCATAGCGATGAGCGGTGACTGGCTTAACCGGGTTTATCTTGAAGATGCACTGCAAGGCTTGCAGCGAATTCCGAACGGCTCGGTCGATCTGTTGCTGGCTGATCCGCCTTACGGCCTCGGCAAGGACTACGGCAACGATTCCGACAAGCTCGATACCGCCGTCTACCTGCGTTGGACCGAAACATGGATCGACGCCGCGTTGCCGAAGCTGAAGCCGAACGGCAGCTTGTATATCTTTTTGACTTGGCGTTTCTCGCCTGAAATTTTTGTCATGCTGAAGCAGCGCATGACGATGATCAACGAAATTATCTGGGATCGCCGGGTGCCATCGATGGGCGGCGGCACCCGGCGATTTTCATCGGTGCACGATACCATCGGTTTTTTTGTCTGCGCCAAGGATTATCATTTTGATCTCGACGTGATTCGGGTTCCCTACGATGCGGAAACCAAGAAAGCTCGCTCACGCGCGATCTTTGCCGGCGCCAAATGGCTGGAACTTGGCTACAACCCGAAAGATGTGTGGAGCGTGCCGCGCTTGCATCGCGAACATCGCGAGCGGGCTGATCACCCAACCCAAAAGCCACTGGAAATCGTCGAGCGGATGATCAAGGCTTCCTGCTCGCCGGGCGGCATAGTGCTCGATCCGTTCATGGGTAGCGGCACCACTGCAGTCGCGGCGCGGCGTTGTGGCCGCAATTTTGTTGGGTTTGAATTGAATCCAGAATACTGTGCACTGATCGAGCAGCGCCTGGCACAACTGGACGGCTAGCAAGCCGATAAGCGGATGCTGGTCTAAGCGTTTGCGCTAAATAGCAACATGCATATTGATTATCAGCATCTGCATTCGCGATAAAACATGAAAATGTCGGTAAAATGGCAGTGCGACCCACAAGGCTGCGCCAGTCATACTTCGATAACGGAGAATCGGTAACAAATTTCGATCCCTGGTCGAAGCTTCGAATAATTTAATACACTTATCGTCTTGACGATGAATTCGCCGCATTTTTTTGTCATTTGCTTTGTAACCTTGGTCTTAACTTCAACATGTCTACGCCTCGAACTGCAGTGATTACTCGCAATACCAACGAGACGCAAATCCGCGTCGCGATCAATTTGGATGGCACTGGCCAGAAAAAACTGAATACCGGCGTGCCGTTTCTGGATCATATGTTGGATCAAATCGCGCGGCATGGGCTGATCGACCTGGATATTGAAGCCAGCGGCGACCTGCATATCGACGCTCACCACACATTGGAAGATGTTGGCATTGCCCTTGGGAAAGCCTTTGCTCAAGCCATCGGCGACAAGAAAGGCATTCGCCGTTACGGCCACGCCTACGTGCCGCTGGATGAGGCGCTGTCACGCGTCGTCATCGATTTTTCTGGCCGTCCCGGTCTCGAATTCCACGTGCCATTCAAGCGCGCCATGATCGGCAGCTTCGACGTCGACCTCACTCATGAGTTTTTCCAGGGTTTCGTCAATCACGCGCTGGTGTCTTTGCATATCGATAACCTGCGCGGCGAAAATGCTCATCATCAATGCGAAACCGTATTCAAGGCCTTTGGCCGGGCATTACGCATGGCCTCCGAGAGGGATTCGCGTTCCGTTAGCACGATTCCCTCGACTAAGGGTAGTCTTTAAGCATCCGATCCGCACTTGATTCTTACGCAGTTGATGATTAATCAACGCATCGCTTTAATCCGCTAACGCCAGTCTGGTTGTCGCATGCTCTTGCATCTGATGTGGCTGTCGATATCGCAACTTTGACTGGTAAACTTGAATCTTTATCATGAACAAAATTGTAGTGGTTGACTATGGCATGGGTAACTTGCGCTCGGTGGCGCAAGCCCTACGTAAGGTGGCGCCAGAAGCAGATATTCGCATTTCCGGTACAATTTCCGAGATTCAGGCTGCCGACCGTTTGATACTACCAGGCCAGGGCGCGATGCCGGATTGTATGCGCTCGTTGCGCGAGTCCGGCCTGCAGGAAGAACTGCTGGCCGCGGCGCGTAACAAACCGCTGCTGGGCGTGTGCGTTGGCAAGCAGATGCTGTTTGATATGAGCGAGGAGGGCGATACCGTCGGTCTCGGTCTGTTGCCAGGCAAAGTCGTACGTTTTCGCCTGGATGGTCAGTTGCAGGAAGATGGCTCGCGTTTCAAGGTACCGCAGATGGGCTGGAACCGGGTGCTCCAGGTGCAGTCTCATCCACTCTGGAATGGTGTGGCCGCCGCTGCCTATTTTTATTTTGTCCACAGTTATTATGCCGTTCCAGTTGACGCCGCGCATACTTTCGGGGAGACCGATTACGGCGCGATGTTTAGCTGCGCGGTCGGCCGTGATAATGTTTTTGCGACACAGTTCCATCCAGAGAAAAGTGCTTCCGCCGGTTTACAGTTGTACAAGAATTTTGTGCAGTGGAAATCCTGATGGTCGTTCCCAATCAATCAAATTCTTAACTCACCTCATACAACTGTAGCCATGCTGCTGATACCTGCCATCGACCTCAAAGACGGTCACTGCGTACGCCTGAAACAAGGTGATATGGACCAGGCCACTGTATTTTCCGACGATCCGGGCGAAATGACCCGCCATTGGCTGACCCAGGGTGCGCGACGTTTGCATCTGGTTGACCTGAACGGTGCCTTTGCCGGCAAACCGAAGAATGAACCGGCGGTCAAATCGATCCTCAAGGCGGTGCGCGAATTCGCGCTGGCCAACGACGTCGAAGAAATCCCGGTCCAGCTCGGTGGCGGCATTCGCGACCTCTATACCATTGAACGTTATCTCGACGACGGCCTCAGCTACATCATTATCGGCACCGCAGCAGTCAAGAATCCCGGCTTTCTGCAAGATGCCTGCAGCGCTTTCCCGGGGCAGATCATTGTCGGCTTGGATGCCAAGGATGGGAAGGTGGCGACTGACGGCTGGAGCAAATTGTCGGAGCATGAAGTGATCGATCTGGCCACAAAATTTGAAGACTACGGCTGTACTTCGATTGTCTACACCGACATCGGCCGTGATGGCATGATGGGTGGTATCAATATTGATGCCACCGTCAAGCTGGCGCAGAGGATGACAATTCCAGTGATCGCATCCGGCGGTGTGCATAACGTCAAAGATGTCGAGGATCTGT
The DNA here is from genome assembly GCA_002325825.1 of Collimonas sp. UBA1456. GTDB lineage: Bacteria > Pseudomonadota > Gammaproteobacteria > Burkholderiales > Burkholderiaceae_D > Collimonas. The sequence continues at coordinate 11,885 of DCSW01000102.1, read as the reverse complement.
GCGCGGTACAGGATGAGGGTATCGAGGCGGTGATTTGTGGCCGTTCGATCTATGAAGGCACGCTTGATTTGGGCTCGGCGCAAGAGCGTGCCGATGCGTTGAGCGATCAATGCGACAACCTCACCGGCGATCAGGATTCATTGGAGCAGTCGGATGCTGGTCAGCCATGAGCCTCGCCAAACGCATTATTCCTTGCCTTGATGTGACCAATGGCCGCGTCGTCAAGGGTGTCAATTTTCTTGAACTGCGTGATGCTGGCGATCCGGTTGAGATCGCCCGCCGCTACGACGAGCAGGGTGCAGATGAAATCACTTTTCTCGATATTACCGCATCGTCTGATAATCGCGATCTGATCCTGCCTATTATCGAAGTAGTCGCGTCGCAGGTCTTTATTCCGCTGACGGTGGGCGGCGGTGTGCGGATGGTTGAGGATGTGCGGCGCTTGCTGAATGCCGGCGCCGACAAGGTTGGTATCAACACTTCCGCCGTCACCAATCCGCAACTAGTGGCCGATGCTGCCGCCAAATACGGTTCGCAATGCATCGTGGTCGCCATCGACGCCAAGCAGGTCGCTCCCGGAAAATGGGAAGTATTCACGCATGGCGGTCGCCAGGCTACCGGTCTCGATGCGATTGAATGGGGAAAAAAGATGGAGCAGTTGGGCGCAGGCGAAATCCTGCTCACCAGCATGGACCGCGATGGCACCAAGATCGGATTTGACCTAGCCTTGACCAACAGCGTGTCGAATGCAGTAACGATTCCGGTGATTGCCTCGGGCGGCGTCGGCGCTTTGCAGGACCTGGTCGACGGTATCAAGATCGGCCGCGCCGATGCGGTGTTGGCAGCGAGCATTTTTCACTATGGTCAACATACTGTACGGGAAGCTAAGCAGTTCATGGCAGCACAACAGATTCCGATGAGGTTAGCATGAGCAGCGTGAGTTGGTTAAACAGGGTGCGATGGGATGAGCATGGTCTGGTGCCGGTCATCGCGCAGGAAGTCGGCTCCAACGATATCTTGATGTTCGCCTGGATGAACCGCGATGCGCTGGCCAAGACAGTGGCGTTGGGTGAGGCCGTTTACTGGAGTCGTTCGCGCAAGAAACTGTGGCACAGGGGGGAAGAATCCGGGCATGTGCAGACAGTCCACGAAATCCGTCTCGATTGCGACGAAGACGTGGTGCTGCTGAAAGTGACCCAGGCTGGCGGCATTGCTTGCCACACCGGACGTCATTCTTGCTTTTTCCAGAAGTACGAGAGCGAGGGCAAGAGTTGGGAAGTGGTCGATCCGGTATTGAAAGAACCGGATGAAATTTATAAATGACCGGCTCAGCTCACCTAGCCATTTTACGGTCATCGAGTTGAATTCCCGCGTGGACTGGAATGACGGATGGCGATAACAGAGCGAATGCGAAGCAATCATGAGTGATACATTACAACGCCTGGCCGAAGTCATCGCATCGCGCAAACCGGCTAACGGCGGCAATCCTGAAACGTCTTATGTGGCGCTGCTGTTCGCCAAGGGCGATGACGCGATCCTCAAGAAAATCGGCGAGGAAGCCACTGAAACTGTGATGGCCGCCAAGGATGCGCGAGTCGATGGCGATGTCTCGCACGTGCTGTACGAGTGTGCTGATTTATGGTTCCATTCGCTGATCATGCTGGCTCAGTTCAACCTGACGCCGCAGAATGTTCTGGATGAACTGGCGCGGCGCGAGGGCTTATCCGGTATCTCGGAAAAGGCCAGTCGTACATTGTACGACTGCGCAGCGGAATAGTCCTGAAGGAACAAGATTGTGCCAATTTTCCATCCGGAAATCGCTACTCCGGGGAACGTGCGAGATTACTGATTAACTGTCTCATTGTGTGAAGCTGGGAGATAATGTGGACGATTGTATTTTTTGCAAAATTGTAGCCAGGCAGGTTCTGTCGAAACTGATTTATGAAAACGACGAGTTGATTGCCTTTTACGACATCAATCCGGCGGCGCCGGTGCATTTGCTGATTGTGCCGAAGCAACATATCCCGACGCTGGCCGATTGCGCCGAGCAGCATGCCCCTCTTCTTGGTAAAATGGCGCTCCTGGCGCCACGCCTGGCGCAAGAGCATGGCTGCGGCTACCAGCTCGACGCCCAGGGCGAGGCCAGCGGCGGCTTCAAGACGCTGCTCAACGTCGGACCCGACGGTGGTCAGGAGGTGTACCATTTGCATATGCATGTCACTGGCGGTTCACGCCGATGATGCGGTCGGCGCTGATTCCGTGTAGAAGGATTATCGGCACTGCCGATGGATGTAAGAAGTTGATAGTTAATTTGATTTGATTAATAGGCTGGGACACACAGTGTTCGGCTAGGAGAAAAAATGGGTTCGTTCAGTATTTGGCATTGGTTGATTGTGTTAATCATCGTGATGTTGGTATTCGGCACCAAAAAAATCGGCAATATAGGTTCCGACTTGGGCAAGGCTGTCAAGGGTTTCAAGGATGGCGTCAAGGACGAGGAAGAAAAATCCGAAGCGAACAAAATCGCTATCGATGTGACAGCCAAAGAAAAGGATAAATCCGGCAGCTAAGTCGTCGTTGCCGGCACTATCAAGCCGGCTTGCCATAGCCTTGGCCGCTATTCTCCTATGATCGATATTGGTCTTATTAAACTCGCACTGATTGGCGTCGTCGCACTGGTTGTGATCGGTCCGGAAAAACTGCCGACCGTAGCGCGCATGGTGGGGTCGCTGTTCAGTCGCGCCATGCGCTATATCAATGACGTAAAATCGGAAGTCAGCCGCGAGATTGAGCTGGAAGAGTTGTTCAAGATGCGGCAGGACGTGCAGGAAGTCGCCGACGACTTCAAGCATAGCATTTCGCAAAGCGTATCCGATATCAAGAGCTCCCTGGGAGCCGCATGGGGCGATAGCACTGATTCCGGCAGCAATGACAGCGACTACCCAGCGGATCGTTTGAGGGTTGAGCAGTTAGCCGTCAAGGCCAGGAGTTTTCGCAAGAAAAAGCTGGCGCGCACGAGTGCAATCCCATCCTGGTACAAAAAACAGAACGGCTGCCGAGCCAGTTTGTTGTCGGGCGCCGCTCGTGTTGCTAAATACCGGCCTGTCCAAGGCAAAGTTTCGGGCTCCTTCTTTTCATGAGTCAGAGCCTCATTCCTGTCTGCAACGGCTTGCTATCGATAGCCGCAGGCGCATCGGAAATTCTGCCTGCTTGTAATACACCATCGAACCATGACTGAAGAACAAAAAACCGGCGTAGAAGAGACTTTCATCTCACATCTGATTGAACTGCGAAATCGCATCATGAAAGCTTCGGTTGCGATTATCGTGGGGTTCCTGTGTTTGATGCCGTGGTCTGCCAATATTTATGATTTCCTGGTGGCGCCGATGCTGAGCGCCCTGCCGCATGGCAGCAAGATGATTGCCACCGGCGTCATCACGCCGTTCCTGATTCCGGTCAAGGTAACTTTGCTGGTCGCCTTTGTCATTGTCCTGCCTTGGGTGCTATACCAGTTATGGGCGTTCATCGCCCCAGGTTTGTACGCCCACGAGAAGAAACTCATCGCACCACTGGTGGTGTCTTCCTCTTTGCTTTTCGTAGGCGGCGTGGCTTTCTGTTACTTCCTGGTGTTCGGCGTGATTTTTCATTCTATCAACAAGGTTGCGCCAACCTCGATTTTACTGACGCCTGACATCGACAACTATTTTGATTTTGTGATGACCATGTTCATTGCCTTTGGCATGACTTTCGAAGTGCCGATCGTGGCGATCGTGCTGGTGCGCATGGGACTGGTCTCGCTGGAAAAACTGAAAGTGATTCGTCCTTACGTGATCGTGGGCGCGTTCGTGGTGGCGGCAGTGGTAACCCCGCCAGACATCATGAGCCAGATACTGCTCGCCGTTCCTTTATGCCTGCTGTACGAGGTCGGCCTGCTGGTGGCGCCGCTGTTCGCCAGGACCACGCAGGCGCCGACCGAATCGAAAGAGATGAACTGACATGCGCTTGCCATGCCATGCGCGGGCGTAGCAGTACCTGGTATGACAACTGGTAGTTCTCATTCCTCGATTGGTATTTTGATCTGGCGTAGCCAGCTAACCAGTGGAAACGCGTTCTTGAAGCTGTTCATCAACTCCTTTTAGAATGCATCCAGATGGTATCTTCTTCAAGTGCTATTCCTTTCATATAATGAAATTTTTCTGCTTGATGTATTCGCCGCCCGCGATCAGCAGGCTACCGCTGGTATCGATGTAAAAATAATAAGCCGGGCCGTCCTGGCTTGGCTTCTCCAACCCTGCTGGCAGCGATAGATGCCGAGAAGTATGTCTTATAGGGATTTTTGTCATGCGAAAAACGTATGTCCCGATTGATCCTAAACAGTGCTTTCTTCGGATTGCATCTGGCGATTGCGGGATCGAACTCGCTGACGTCTACAATCAGGCGGATCCTCCCTTTGAGGAACTCGGCTCGCAGGACATCGTAGCGCGGCTTGTTAACCACGAACCAGATGCGGTTGTTGTTTTCCGATAGTGCGGCAAGATATTGTGTGAGGTCGCGTATGTGCGTTGCTGTATCCTTTATTTCGACCGTATCTGGCGTTTCACCGCTGGCCGTTTGCCGACGATCGCTTCCAGCGTCGATTCCCGTGTCTTGCGCAATACGGTCAGCTTGGCCTTACTGCCCGGCTGCAATTGGGCAATCTGATTCATCATGTCGGTGGTGTCGGCAATGGGTCTTCCTTCGACCGCCACCAGGATATCGCCCGGCTTCAGGCCGGCCTTGTCGGCCGGGCCGTTTTTCACCACGCCGGCAATGATGGCGCCGGTCTTACGTGTCAGGCCAAAACTTTCCGACAGTTCTTGCGTGATGTCTTGCGGTTCGACACCGATATAGCCGCGTACCACGTGGCCGGTATTGATGATCGATTCCATCACTGTCTTGGCGGTGGTCATCGGTATCGCAAAGCCGATGCCGAGCGAGCCGCCGGTGCGTGAATAAATGGCGGTGTTGATGCCGAGCAGGTTGCCGTTGGTGTCGACCAGCGCGCCGCCTGAATTGCCGGGGTTGATCGCGGCATCGGTCTGAATGAAGTTCTCGAAGGTGTTGATGCCGAGATGGTTGCGGCCCAGCGCAGAAATGATTCCCATTGTTACGGTCTGGCCGACGCCGAACGGATTGCCGATCGCCAGCACCACATCGCCGACGCTAGCTTGGTCGGCGTGGCCGAGCATGATCGCCGGCAGATCCGGCAGATCGATCTTGATCACGGCCAGGTCGGTTTCCGGATCGGCGCCAACTACTTTGGCGGTTGCGGTACGGCCGTCGGCCAAGGCCACCTCAATTTCATCCGCCGCTTCGATCACGTGATTATTGGTTAGGATATAGCCTTGCGGGCTGACTACCACACCCGAGCCGAGGCTGGATTGCTTGTCATCCGAGTCGTCACCGCGATCGCCGAAGAATTTTCTTAGCAGCGGGTCTTCCAGCATTTGCGGCAGTGTGCTCGGCCTGGCGTCCTTGCTGGTGAAGATGTTCACTACCGATGGCATTGCCCGATGCGAGGCGTCGCGGTAGGAGCCCGACGCTGGCATTCCCGGTGCAACTTCCTGCAACGGTACCTTCGATGCCGCGATATGCAGGCGTGAACTTGTTAGCGATCCTGTTGTCCAGTAGGGCTTCAAGGTCGTTACAATGAACCAGATCGCTAAACCGATGGTTACGGTTTGCGCAAATAACAGCCAAAAACGTCGCATAGTGGGGGTCTCTAAATGAGTCAAAAGTCGATAATTCGTACCGAACTGTGTAATATTTTGCCGAAACATTAAATATTACACAGTTCCGAGATTATTGCCCAAATGGTTTGCAGGTGGAAAGATGCACAGAAATTATCCTTCTGGTGACGATGCAATCTTGATACATCACGGCTATTGTTGGCGCGGTGGGGATGCGCGTGTGATCGGCGCCAAATACAAGCGTCTGAAGTTGTACCTGGCATCGAAAAGCGGCGTCGCCTACCTGACGACCGAACGTTACGGCATGCAGGCGCCGGGCCGCCATCTTGGCGAGCATTTCGGCTTACAGCACCAGTTCGTCGATATCGATAATCCTGTGTAACCGGAGTAATAGGACGTTGACAAGCCATACGCTTGCCAGGCGATAAAGTAACATATGAGTAAAGTAGTCGGCAGAACGGTTGGTGCAGTGCGTATCGACAAGTGGCTTCTGGGCTGCACGGTTTTTCAAGACCTGCACATTTGCCAACGACGCGGTCGATAACGGCAAGATCCGGTTGAACGACGAACGCCCCAAGCCCGCTCGCGATCTGAAGATCGGCGACATACTGGCGGTCGACAATGCAAGTCGAAGTCGTGCTGTTGGCTGATACACGCAGTGTGGTGGCGATTACGTAGACGCTTTATGGTGAAACAGAGGGGGAGAATCTCTTTGCGCGGCAAACTGGCCACAGACCGCAAATTCTTCCGCGAACCGACCATCGAGATCAAGGGCCGCCCAACCAAACGTGACCGCCGCTTGCGTGACAAGGCGCAATCCTGATTCACTCGAATCAGCGGATTATTTGATATCGCTTCCACTTGTGTTTCCGGTTACCGTAAGGCGGCCTGGAGTATTTTCGAAGTGCCCGGCGGCACGCAACGTTGTAGACAGTTGGCGTAAATGAAACCCGAATAAATTTCTAATTGATTCCCGGTAGAATTGGTGTTCTAAGTCGCCATTTTATATTTTTTTATTCTGGTGAAATAATAGTGCGAGCATTCTAATTATTGCTGGCAGCAGTCATCAAGCTAGCAAACGCGAATTTTAATCAGACAGAGACAGGACTATTGTGGTAGATTCCGATCATCAACATGCCGCCGAAACTCATGCATAAGGGCGAAATGACCCACGCAGCGATTCTTGACGTCGCCATTACTTTGGCAAGTCGTGACGGCATTGAAGGCTTGACGATCGCCATACTGGCCGAAAAGAATGAACATGAGTAAATCGGGCGTGTTCACGCATTTCGGTTCGCATGAGGATCTGGAGATCGAAGTGGTGAAGCTGTATCACCCTGACTAGTTGCTCGCGGATTTCGCCAGGACGATCGTCGTATTCCACGGCGCCGCTGATATAGATGCAATCTGATGGGATTTCAATCGTCACCTGCCGAATCCAGGGATCCGGCATGCAAACATGGCTTTCAGGCACGGTAGGCCACACGCTTCCTTAATACTTGTGGTAGAACACTTCCTGTTCGAACTGGCGGTGGTACGTACCTGGCAACAAGCACTGCATCGCTTCGCGTTGCAAGCGATTGAAGCCAGACACTTGCGCGTCGATACCGACGCCGATCAATTGGTATGTGAGATGTACGGTCTGATTCTCGGGCTGCATCACGACGCTCGCTTCCTGAACAAGGCCCGCAGCGTCGAACGCGCGCAACGAGGCTTCAATTGCTTGATTGACAGCTATCGCAACATCAAGCCGGTTTCCTAGTAAGTTGCAGATACCAGGAAATCTTCGCAAACTACTTATACAATCTCTGCCAAGACGGCAGCTCGATAAATTTAATTATCGTGAGAGAACCATGGGCCAATATGTAGCGCCCCTGCGAGATATGCAATTCGTCATGTACGAGTTGCTGCGTGTAGGAGATGAGTTGAAGCAATTGCTGAAGCATGCCGACATCATCACACTCAGGTATGGGAAGAGGGCAGTAAATGTACGTTCCGGGTGCTATTCCGGCTGAACCATTCCGGCGACCACGAAGGTTGCCACCATGATAAGGCTACGCAGACTGTTACTGCGCCCAAAGGCTTCAAGGAAGCCGACAGACAGTATGTCCAAGTGGGCTGGCCTGCTTTCTCTTGCTAGCTCCAGCTTAAGATTGAACACAACAACTCCGCACCTATCGCCATAAACGGCACATAGCCCAGTTCATCGACAATCAGTAACTTGACTTTAGTCAGTTGCTTTTTGCAAGGCACGCAATCGTTTCTCGTCATGCGCTTCCATCAGTTCATGTGCCGGGGCTGCCGCCGTTGTGAAGGCGCCGCTGTAGTCTTATGTATCTTCAGATACATAAGACTACAGGCTAGGAGTGGTACACTTTTAATGTGCCATTCATGGCCGGCCCAAGTGCGCTTTCCGGTATATTAGTCACGCTGCATTTATCTTTATTTATATATATAAGAGGACTAGATTGAAAACAGTACTGATCGGAAACAAAGACATCCCCGAGTTCGATCACGACATCATGACCAATATTTTGGTGACGACGGTGGAATTGAATATCGTCAGGCAGGAAAAAATGTTGATTGGCATCCGCAATGCAAAACAAGAAATTTACCGGGTTATCGGCGTTTCCAGCAGCAAGCAATACAATAACGCTTCGGAAGAATTGGAAGACTTGGGTTTGAACAATGAGCTCGAGGAAGCCGATCGTGCCAAGAACGGCTACGATGCAATTTTCGGTTTGACAAAGTAAGCATTACCCAGCGGGCACCAAGCAAGCCGAAATGACCCTCTGCTGCCACCACCGGTCGGCTAAGCGGCAGTGGCGACTACCCCACCCACCAGCAGATCATCTGTCGCAGTGGTATATTCTTGGCGTTAGAGTATGGCCCACGACGGTGGGTTGGTGAAATCCTTACATTGTGATCGTGCTGCGACCAATCTCGAATTGTTATAATCAGAGGCAAACGCACACACCGATCTTGCGATACGGCGGTCAGTCTTTTTTTGCAAAGATGTCCTTGATAATCTCATCAACTAGGTACATAATTTAAAATTATAGCAATCTATAAAATCCAAAAAAGCTAGGATCGCAAAAAATAAATTGCGATTTGTCGGAATTAATTAAGCTGGAACGCATCATGCAAAATAAAAAACCTTACCTGGATAGCAAGATCGTCTGCGCAGTCGGGATAAAAAAGCATAGTTTTCCAGTTTATTTATGCGCTGCCGATAGGCGGCAAGAATCCGGAAGCGCCGGTAGTCGATTTTTTAGGAGGCGTTCACGGCCTCGAACGAACCTATACTCATGTCTTGCTGTCTTTTTTGCGTAGCATGCTGACTCGCCTGAAATGGGCAGCGGCGCCGCATCAGAAACTGGCATTGGTAAGATTGGTTCCAATGACTTTGGTTAATTCGACTGGCATGTAGGACAGTTCCAGTTGTAACCAGAGTGAGGTTGACCTGATACGTAATGCCTCGCTCAATTCCAGCGAAAAGGTTGTCTTGATATTTGGATGGCAGCTTATTGGGCCGTGTCTGCCTTGATACCACAGGGTTTCCGATGAACCAATGGGAGCCGAGACCCGGGAATTATGCAGCGTGAAGCATAATGTGGTATTACTTAATATTGTAAGCGCATACAAGTGGTGACCAGATTATTTTGCCACTGATCTTTGTCAGGCGCTGTTTTCCCTATGCTTGTTAGGCTGGGTGGTGCCATATCGAACCCCAGGAAAATCTGTTGCTGCGCCTGACCAGCAATTACAGCCCACCCGCAAACGCAGGTGCTGGTCACTTGGATCAGCTATCAACACGATCATCCGGTCAGTGTTGCGCCAATGTTATAGGCCAGCTGTGTGCTGCAATTCGCTATCAGGCGCCGGAAAACGCACCGCAGATGCCGCTGCTGATTCTTGCCAGCGTCGCCGACCGGCTTATTGATCCACCATGTTCGCAAAGCCTGGAACAACAATGGCATCTGATTCTCGATGCCGGGCTGTGGGTGGCAGGGCAGGCTCGTGATTGGCTGACGCTGCAAACGTTGGTTGCAGCGCACACATCGGATCAACGTAAATCCCCGTTGATTTTGGCAAGTCATGGAAACTGAGACCGACCGAAGGTCAACAACGCCATATCCTTAGATCCTTTTTTTATTTTTAATTTGCCTTTGGCAATGTTGTTGTGAAGGGGGGCAGCTATCCTGGTAAGCTGGGTTGGTGCTTACACGCCAGAAATATTATGTTTTTTTTATATATTTTCAGTTACAACAAAGAGAAGTGAAATAAAAATGATAGCTCTGGATACACTCGAAACGTTGGTGGTGGCATCGCTGGTACTGCTGTTGGGAGGCAAGCTGGTATCGTCGTCCAATTTCCTTAAAACGTATAGCATCTCTGAGCCGACGGTGGGTGGCTTGGTGGTGGCGTTGGTTTTGTTTGCATTACGCGGGCTGGGCGATGTTGAAGTGCAGTTCGACGGCAGTTTGCAGGGGCCGCTGATGCTGGCGTTTTTTGCCACCATCGGACTGAATACTAATCTGGCTAGTCTGAAGGCCGGCGGTCGCACTCTGGTGTTGTTCCTGGTGGTAGTGTTGGGCTTGCTGATATTGCAGGATGTGATTGGCATCGGTATGGCCAAAGCGATGGGACTGGATCCGTTGATTGGGTTGTTGAGTGGCTCGATTTCCTTGTCCGGTGGGCATGGCACCGGTGCAGCTTGGGGGCACGTGTTTTCCGAGCATCACGGATTGGCGGCAGCGACCGAGATTGCAATAGCGTGCGCAACATTCGGCTTGGTTCTGGGAGGTTTGATTGGCGGCCCGATAGCCGGATTCCTGGTGAGGCGGATGAAATTGCCAACGGTCAAAACTCGTCAGGAAAAACAAGAGCCTCCGCAAAGCTACGAGCAGCCAAAGGCAGAGCGACCTATTGCCGCGCAATCGTTCATTGAAGCGCTGGCCCTGATTGCGGTTAGCCTGACGGTCGGCACAATGAGTGCTAACCAACTCAGTGGTACCGCATTTGAATTGCCGACGTTTGTCTGCGTGTTGTTCATTGGTGTGTTGTTGAGAAACGGTTTGTCGTTGAGCGTGGGCTACGAGTTCTTTGAACGTGGGATTCTGGTAATCAGCAATGTCACCCTATCCCTGTTTCTGGCGATGGTATTGATGAGTTTGCGCTTGTGGGATCTGGCTTCGTTGGCGCTGCCGGTGCTGTTGATCCTGGCCGTGCAGACGATCGCGATGGCCCTGTATGCCGCTTTTGTGACTTTTCGTTTGATGGGATCGAACTACGATGCGGCTGTTCTGGCGGCCGGACACTGCGGTTTTGGATTGGGTGCAACGCCGACTGCGATTGCTAACATGCAGGCGGTGACGGATCGATTCGGGCCATCACGGCTGGCGTTTCTTGTTGTGCCGATGGTCAGTGCGTTCTTCATCGACATTGGAAATGCGATCGTGATCAAGCTGTTCCTGGCGCTGCCGATTTATCACTGAAGCCGCTTCGTTACATAATATCCGCCGCTAGGCAGGAGGAGATCGAGACTTAGGAAGAACGGGAGAGCAGCGACTGCGTGGAGTCATCAGTCGCTTTGTAATATACAATTCGCTGTTACCGACATTTCATCGCCTTTTCGAAGTGACCATCTTTGCAATGAACGATAACTCCCCGCAAGCCCCGGATCTGCCGGTTGGAGCCACCTTGAGTCTGAGTCCGGCGATAGCTGCGTGCCCTAGGATCCACGTTTGTGGCATGACGACGATGAAAGCTGGGCGGTGGCCATGATCAAGGATAGCGAGCCGGAATCCTTACTGGTCGACCTGTGGATCCATGGGCGGCGATAAGAAGAATCCGAAGCCGCTGGATCTATCGGCGTCCATTATTATAAAAGCCGCGTGACTAACCGGAAGGCGCACTTTGGCAGGCCATGAATGGCACATTACAAGTGTACCACTCCTAGCCTGTAGTCTTATGTATCTGGAGATACATAAGAAATTTGGAAAGGATGTTTCTGGTAGATTTATACGTCAAAGTACGTTGGGCAGTAATGGTCGAAAACAAGAAGTAGCATGTTGTTGCACGCTACTTCGGAATTCATCGCAATACCGTCAGGAAGATGCGCCAGTTTGCAGCGTCACCCGGTTATCGGAGAAC
>DCSW01000053.1 GCA_002325825.1 Collimonas sp. UBA1456 | reverse complement strand
TGGGGGAATTACCGCGCTAGTCGGTCTGGTACTGCATCACATCTGGAAGCCATCGCTGCATGAAGTGGCCGCAAGAACCCAGGATATTTACCAGGAAAAGCTATGGCAGCATATGTTAGTTCATAACAATAAATTTCGATTCGTTTATGGCTCCATGAGTTCGCTGGAAGTGGTAATCAACATGATTACTGTCGACGCCGTTACTGACGAGGTCGAGCAAGAGTTGATCCCGTCGCGCCAGATCCACCTCGGCAAACTGGTGATTGCGGTCGGCAGCGTGTCTAACTATTTCTGTATCAGCGGCGCCGAAGAAAATACCATCTCACTGCCACCGTGGATGCCGAGCATTTCCGGATACACTTGCTGAAGATGCTGACTTACCATCTTCGAAGGCGCGTCGCACTTGCTGGTGCCGCTGACCGAGCGCGCCTCAAAGGCAGCCAGCAAAATTCTTAGGAGCGCGTGGTACGCGTGGTGACCGATCGTCGTGTCGCCAGCATTGCGGAAAATTTCGTTACCAGTGCCAATGGCAATCATTACACGTCCGACCTATGTGTCTGGTCGGCTCGCATCAAGGCGCCCGATTTTCTCAAGATGCTTGGACTGCCGGTGATCAGATCGGAGCAACCGGAAGTCGAGGCTGGCCTCAAAGTCATTGGCTACAGCAATATATATGCGCTCGGCGATCACGCGCCTGTATTGGTACCGATGGCAAGATGGTGCCGCCGCGCGCTCAGGTGGCGCACCAGCAGGCCGATTATCTGGTCAACGCATTTGTTCGCGCCAGTAAGGGGCAGCCCGCGCTGGATGTCCCTTATGTTTACAAGGATCACTGTTCGCTGGTGTCGTTCGACAAGAACACGTCGGTCGGCACCCTGATGGGATTGCTGACCAAGCTCGGCTGGTTTGTCGACGATTTATTTGCGCGCATCATGTACACCAAACTGTACTTGATGCATTTGAATTCCTTGCTGGGACCGGCGTGGTTACGGCTGCCGCAAGCAGTCTGATGAAACATGCCAAGCCGTCGTCGGTAAAGTTGTATTGAGGCATTGGAGTTATTGTAACCGTGTTGTGAGAAAGTAAAAATATGTATCGATCAACTGGATTAATCGGTTGACAGGCTTTAGTTGGACTAAACGATCTTGGTCCGCTGTTCAACTATGGTTTGTCGATGTGTCTGGTCGATAGTTTTACGACTCTTTGAGAAGTCAATTATGTTGCATAAATAATGGATTTGCGTTGAGCTAGCTGGCTAGCACGACTGTTACGGCTGCAAACCCTGCTCTGGCTTATGACGATGGCGCCAACGCGGCCATTGGCGTGCTTGGTGCTGCGGTCGGCACGACGTCCGACGGCGATCGCTACGACCAATACGATAGCGGCGGTTATTACCAGGGTGGCTTCGGCTACTATGCGTAGTCGATACTGATGTATTGCTGGCCGTCGCTATACTATCGCCAAGTTCCGGTGTATGTCGAGCAGGTCAGCACAGCGGCTAGTACGGGTCGGCCATATCAGCGCTGATATGGCTTAAGTCAGCGCACTACAGCATCACAAAACGCTGCTTCGGAGGCGACCTCCCCCCCCCCGAAGTGGCGTTTTTGCATGTTGAAAATACTGGCGAATTGTCGATTCTTTGTTATCGATTCGATCATCGGCAGCTTATAGTTAAACAAGGCACATAAGAAGGTGACGGACCATGAGTCAGAGAAACACTGTCGCATCGATTGTCAATCGCGCCAAGAAAATAAAATTCAGCCGATCAATCCGGCCGATCACTGGACCGGCCACGCGCTTGATGGAAGTCAGTAACTTGATACTCTGGAAGAGCAGTTGTACGTCAACAAACCAGGTACTGCTATTGATCAACCGCTGGTACCTCTCAAGCCATCGACATGAGGTGCTTTACCGCTGCTTCGTTGTGACATCGCTATGAGACAATTTTTCCAGAACAGCGGCTGTAGCTGCGGACTTATCTGCGTCAGTTGCTGATCTATAATGGTGGTAAGTTCCTGCCCTATAAAATGTAGCGCTATAAAAAAGTAGCAAAATCATGGCGATTCTTTGGCTATGCCCGAGTGCTGAACGCGCGCCGTATGTACGATCGACATTTCTGTTTTTCCTTATTGCGGCGTTAGTGGGGCCTGGCGCTGCTACTGCCGAGTTGGATGCCGGGCCGGGTGTCAGATACTGACAAGATCTACCAGACACACCGTATCGATTGCCACCAGTTCTCCGGTAACGTTGGGTAGCCGGCTTATCCGGCCGTTGCCTGGCAATCACGCGATCACGATGGCATCACCGGTGAATACGATTCAGGTGGTCCTGAAGGGTAGTTTCGCGCCGAGTACTGCCGCCAATCAACGTCCCTACGGTATGCCACCATACGGCCCCCGGCGCTGAGCGATAGCGAAGTAGCGGCAGTGGTGTCTTAAATCCGTAACAGTTGGGGTAACCAAGCTGCGATTGTCAGTCCTGTCGAAGTTAATCGCTATCAGATAGTGCCGTTGGATTAACCGGACGTGCGGGCAGCATATACCTACTCTAAGCGCTGCTTCTTTTACTTTCTTAAGGTTGTGGTGCTTACATAGTCAGCATGATCTTGCCAATATGCGCGCTGCTTTCCATCAGTGTATGTGCTTGTGCCGCCTGCTCCAGCGGGAAGGTCTTGAAGATTACCGGCTTGATCTTGCGCGCTGCTAGCAATGGCCAGACTTGCTGCTGCAATTGCGCGGCGATGGCGGTCTTGAAGGCTATTGGGCGCGGCCGCAAGGTCGAACCGGTGATTGTCAAGCGTCGCATCAGAATCTGACGGAAATCGATATTGGCACTGTTGCCGCCGAGCGTGGCGATAAACACCAGGCGGCCATCATCGGCCAGGCAACTGATCTCGCGCGGCACGTAATTGCCCGCCACCATATCGAGGATCACGTTGATGCCTTTGCCGGCGGTAGCGGACTTGATTACTGCCGCGAAATCTTCGGTGCGGTAGTTGATGCCACGTGCGGCCCCAAGTGCTTCGCAGGCGCGACATTTTTCATCTGAGCCGGCAGTGGCGAATACGCGGTGGCCGAGTACGGTAGCTATCTGAATCGCCGCCGTGCCGATGCCGGAACTGCCGCCTTGCACCAGCAGGGTTTCGCCGACGGACAGCTTGGCGCGGTCGAAAACATTACTCCAGACGGTGAAAAAAGTTTCCGGCAGCGATGCCGCTTCGACTGCGCTCCAGCCGACTGGTAACGGTAAGCACTGTACTGCCAGCGCGTTGCAATATTCGGCATAGCCGCCGCCTGGCACCAGAGCACATACCAAGTCGCCTTTTTTTAAGTGAGTCTGGCTGAAGTCGCCATCGACAATTTCACCGGCAATCTCCAGCCCCGGCAGATCCGATGCGCCATGCGGCGGCGAATAGTTGCCGGTGCGCTGGAATACGTCCGGCCGGTTGATGCCGGCGGCATGCACTTTGATGAGCAGTTCGCCTGCGGCGAAAGAGGGGATTGGCCGCTCGCAGATTTGCAGAACGTCGGGACCTCCGGGTTGGGTAATTTCAATCGCGCGCATGAGTTTGTCCGTTGGGTAAGTGATGCATTGTATGCCAACCGGCATTTGCCATTCTTTCTGTATCGATAGCTTTTTGGCATTCTGAGATTCTGGTATGTGCGGGCCGCACAGTGCACTGGCGAGTAATGCGTAAGTCATCAAGCCATCAGCCGGCTCGGCGTTGGCCAATATTCTACAGAAAAGATCTAGGTGCTAGCGCCATCAACTTTATAATATAATGTAATTTAGATGCACGTCGGCATATGTAAATTGCTGATTTGTTAATTTTTGATCCTCCGATCTTCCCCGTGATTAAGTGATTTTCTTCGTACGCTACACCGAATCGGCCTATTCCAGATTGGACGCATGTTCGCTTCTGCTCGCCAAGTTCATTCCCGGCCTTGTCTCCATCGCCAGCGCGTTGATAGGTACTGTTGGTACCAAGCGTGCGACGGTTCATCGTGAATGAGGGGATCGGCGCGGTATTGTGAAGCGGTCTCGGCATTTATCTGGGTTCGTTGTTCAGTATCACTATCGATGATTTGTTGAATGTGCTGCCACAGCTTGGCCAGTACGGGATGATACTGGTCGCTGATGGATTCTTGATATTTATCGCTAGTAAATGGTGGCAGCGGCGTCGTCTTCGACTGTCGTTGCGCATGGCGCGAATTTCGATTGCCGAACTGAACGCGTTGCTGCAGCAGGGCATATGCCAAGCCATCATCGATGTGCGCTTGTCGGCTGTGCAATAGACCGGACGTATTCCATTCCTGGTGCGCATACTATTTTGTATCAGGAAATCAACAGTTTCTCGCTGGATGTGTCGGTGGACCAAGAAGTCATCGTTTATTGCGCCTGTCCGAACGAAACCTCGGCGGCCATGGTTTCCGAGCAGCTCATGTTCAAGGGCTACAAGAAAGTGCGGCCTTTATCCGGCGTTATCGATGCATCGATTGCGGATGGTTAATCGATCACCGCATAATTCGACGCCTAGTGCGGCGACTGCGTTTCTTGTTTGGCGGGAATCTCCATATTCAAAATCAGTGCCTGATGCACTTCTTGTTCTTGATGCGATTGACCGGCTCGGGTCGTTTTTTGCGTCTGGTATTGAATTGCATCGGGTGTCATCGACGATTTCTTCTGCCGTTTTCAAATTGGAGCAGGATCTGGGGTGTGCAGGTATTCGAAAGGTAGGGACGGAAAGTGGTGCTTACCCGGGCCGGCGCCGAATTTCTGAAAGAGGGCCGCTATCTGTTGAAGGTACCTGAAGATCTGGAACACTTGGTGCGTCGCGTGGCTTCCGGCCTCCGGTTGAGAAACTGAAATCACTGTCTGTATCGATTCCTCGTTTTCGGTAAGTGTGCTGGAGTCCGATATCGCCACTTTTGCAATGTTGCCGATAAAGCCAGCCTGCGCATTGCACGCGAGTCCTTGGCCGGTATCGGCTTTTACTTCCTGCCGGAACCCTGCGCGCGCGGCGATCGTCAAGCAAGTAAAAGAGCCGAATCCGGGCGAGACATTTTCATTAGCATGGCGCAGCGGTGAAGAGGGCGCAGCGTTGGCATGGTGGCTGGACCTGATGGCTCGCCTGATTCAGCATGTCCCTGGAGCTGCCTAAAAGAAGCACAATGCACAATGCTTTGTGGCAAGTCGACGAAAATTAATACGGCAGGTCGAACAGCAATACTTCCACCGCATCGAATTGCTCCAGCGTGACCAGGTTTTCGTCCGTTACTTTTAATGCATCACCGCTTTTAAATTCGATACCGTTGATGCGCAGATGACCGCGGATCAGGTGCACATAAGCAGTGTGTCCGGCGGCCAGCGTATGCTACAATGGCGGCATAGATCGA
The DNA here is from genome assembly GCA_002325825.1 of Collimonas sp. UBA1456. Taxonomy (GTDB): domain Bacteria; phylum Pseudomonadota; class Gammaproteobacteria; order Burkholderiales; family Burkholderiaceae_D; genus Collimonas. Next base: position 3,620 of record DCSW01000053.1, on the reverse strand, counting down.
TGCATTCTGATAGATCCGTACCGAGTTGTCGCGCCAGTCTGGCGAGGCGATTAGGCGCAACTGTCCCTGTTTCTGTTGCGGCGTGAAAATGCTTTTATTCATAGCTCAAAGGAATGTCTTTGACGTTCGGCTGAATCCAGATTTGCAGGAAATGCATCGGTGCTGTCGCCGAGTGATTGAATTCCTTTGTGGCACACGCTACTGCCGGCGCTTATTCTTTGCACATCGCCGTAATGCAATATCGAACCTGTATCCATGCTGTCCTTATGACCCAGCGTGCCATCTAGCACATAAAGAGTTAATTTCCAAGTCGCTATGGCCGTGTGTGCTAAGACCTTTGGCAGGCTACACGCGATCCTCGTTCATCACCAGCAGCGGGCCGAATCCGGTATGTTTCGGGTCGAAATAATGACCAAACGAAAAAATGACCAAACGAAAAAATATAATGTGAATTGAGGCAGGCCGTGATCGGCTAAGTCACGTTCGTTGACTTTGCGAATCTGAAGTATGATTTTCCCCGTGTTTTAGATTACAAGCGCCGCCATTTTTCTGTGTTGAAAATGCTGCGATGGATGAAGTATACACGTTTCCACAGTAAAATAAAAACGGAAAAATGGCGTTATACGTTTGAAATTATCGATGTATCCGATACATCGTTTGCGCAACGTTTCGGACGGTGCGCAGGGTATGGCACAATTTCCATGGCCTCTCAGACGGGCAATCACGTGTTCCGCCGTTATTGGCAATTTGCCATGCGCCTCTGGGAATGACTTTCTCGATAATTAATGTTAGCAGCGGATCGCCGTGCTGAGTAGCCGCTTGCGAACCGGCAGGTAAGGTAGAATACTTGACTAATTCATTCTATTGACTTCGCGTTGTCAGCATAGTGTTTCGTCCGATACCGACACGACGCTACCGTAGATCTTTATTTTTGTGGTCCCATCCAAATTATGGCAGTCATCTCTATCACCAATGCGCGACTCGCATTCGGTCACGTCGCGTTGCTGGATCGCGCAGAGTTTTCAATGGAAGTCGGTGAGCGGGTCGGTCTGATCGGCCGCAACGGCACCGGCAAATCGTCGCTGATGAAAATTATCGCCGGTGTTTTCAAGGTAGATGATGGTTTGATGGTCATGCAACAAGGCATCAAGGTCGCGTATGTCGATCAGGCACCGCATTTTGACGAGTCAATGTCGGTATTCGATGCCGTAGCTTCCGGCATGGGTGAGATGCAGGCATTGCTGAACGAATACGACGCGTTGACCGAGCAGTTCGGCGGCAATAATGATGACGCCAACATGGATCTCATGCATGAGATCCAGAGCAAGCTTGATGCCGCCAATGCCTGGAGTCTGACCAACAAGGTCGAAACCATGCTGGATCGCCTGAACCTAAATAGAGGCCTGCTGATGGGCCAACTTTCCGGAGGTATGCAGAAACGTGTGGCGCTGGCTTGTGCGTTGATTAGTACGCCCGATGTGCTGCTGCTCGACGAGCCTACCAACCATCTGGATTTTAGTTCGATCATGTGGCTTGAAGGATTGTTGCGCGATTACAAAGGCAGTGTGCTGTTCATCACCCACGATCGTAGCTTCCTGGATAACGTCGCAACCCGCGTCATCGAACTCGATCGCGGTCGTCTGCTATCTTTCCACGGCAACTTCACTGCGTATCAGGTACGCAAGGCCGAGCAGCTGGAAATAGAAGAAATCGAAAATGCCAAGTTCGACAAGTTTTTGGCGCAGGAAGAAATCTGGATCCGCAAAGGTGTGCAGGCGCGCCGCACCCGCGACGAAGGACGCGTGCGACGACTGGAAGCCTTGCGTCTGGCGCGCAGCGCACGCCCGACCAAGCAGGGGCAGGTCAAGCTGGATGTGTCATCTGGTGAACGCTCCGGCAAGATCGTCGCCGAGCTGACCGATGTCAATAAGGCATATGGCGATCGCGTCATCGTGCGTGACTTTACCGCCACCATTTTGCGCGGCGATAAAGTCGGCTTAATCGGCCAGAGCGGTGCCGGTAAGACTACGCTATTGAAACTGATTCTTGGTGTCGTTCAGCCTGACAGTGGCAATGTCAAGCAAGGAACCAAATTGCAGATCGCGTATTTCGATCAGATGCGCGCGCAACTGAACGAAGATGCTAGTCTGATCGATACCATTGCGCCGGGCAGCGATTGGATCGAAATCAACGACCAGCGCAAGCACGTGATGACCTACCTGAACGACTTCCTGTTTGCGCCGGAACGCGCGCGTTCGCCGGTCAAGTCACTCTCCGGCGGCGAGCGCAATCGCCTGCTGCTGGCGCGACTGTTTGCCAAGCCTGCTAACGCGCTGGTGCTGGACGAGCCAACTAACGACCTCGATATTGATACGCTGGAACTGCTGGAAGAACTTCTGGAAGATTATGCCGGTACGGTGTTCCTGGTCAGTCATGATCGAACCTTCCTTGACAACGTCGTGACGCAAGTGATTGCCTCCGAAGGAGATGGCATGTGGCGCGAATATGTCGGCGGTTACACCGATTGGGAGCGGGTGCGCTCGAGCCAGGTGACGCTGATTTCCAAGGCCAAGAGTGAAGCCAAGATCGGAGTCAAGGCCGAACCTGTGCCTGCTGCCGCGCCGAAGCAGAAGAAGTTGAGTTACAAGAAGCAGCGCGAGCTCGACGAGTTACTCTTGCTGATCGTCAAGCTGGAAGCGGAACAGAAGGAGATTTCCAGCCAGTTGGAAGATCCTGGTCTGTACAAGAAAAAGCCGGAAGAAGTGAAGCGCCTGAATGACCGCTTTACAGAAAATGATAGCTTGATGTTGGAAAGTCTTGAGAAGTGGGAAGTCATCGAGGCGCGTATCAACGGGTGAGGCAGGGAGGCTACTGGAATCGCCTGCGGATGTATCGAAAAAGACGCCATTACTGTCGGTAATGGCGTCTTTTTTATGGTGCTTATTGTTTGCGATTCGTGGCAATGCGGAGTTGATGCACTGGTTCGGTACAGGGCCGCTCACGGACATCGCCGCCGCGCGCGGATTGATCAAAGCCTTCGCCGGTTGGTGTCAGCAGGAAAATCCAGGGATGTCGCTGGGGCTTCCAGAGCAAAGAGCAGCCGCAGCTGCTCGGCACATGCGGATTGTTTCGCTGGGATTGCAACTGGCACAAATGCGTACTCGGTTATGAACTTGCGGAACATGCGCAGAAGCGAAGCTTGATGATGGAAGCGTTAAGCGCGGCCTTGTCGTGGGGCTTCAAACATATGAAATTGAAACGGATCGGAGCATAGATTCACCAGGATAATCATGCTTCGCATAAGCTGATGCACCCTCCGGGGTTTGTGGATGAGGGATGGCTGCGTCAAGCCGGTTACTTGGGGTTGTAAATAGATTTGTGTAGATATGCACGGTCCAATCTGATATTTTAAGGAGATTATCCGATGGACATCTCGCTAGACAGAAGAAGGTATTGATATCCTTGGCAAGCAAGCTTGACAAGGATATCAATACTGAGGCAGACCTCAATGCCATATCTATAGAGCTGATGAAGTTGACCGTAGAAACCGCGCTCAATGCTGGGCTCACTGAGCATCTCTGGCTATGACAAGCATGGTGCAAACCTCCAAGGAAATATAC
>DCSW01000057.1:272-30966 GCA_002325825.1 Collimonas sp. UBA1456 | reverse complement strand
ATTTAAGAAAATCCTACTTTAAACCGATAATATTTTGCGGGAAGATTACCTACCGAGGACCTTGTCAATTGCATAGGATTTTCCGTAGTATCTTCTTCGATTAAAAAACTATTTTCAGCATCCATTTTTACAAAAAAGTGCCAATCAAATCGGCGCTCAGTCATTTAAACCATTACCACTTACATTATTTTTAAACGGCCCCGAAAACTCTTCAATCATGTTCTGAAACTCAGCGACATCTTCAAAGCTTTTATACACTGAAGCAAACCGGATATAAGCAATCTTGTCGAGCCGCTTCAGTTCGCGCATCACCAGTTCACCGACATGACCAGATAGCATCTCGCGCTCGCCGCTGGACAATAGCTTGTCCTTGATCCGCTGCAAAGCCTCATCCAGCGCCTCGAGCGAAACCGGCCGCTTGCGCAGGGCCAGCATTAGGCTGGCGCGTAATTTAAGTGGATCGAAATCGCTACGGCTACCATTTTTCTTGACGATCACCGGCATCACCAGATCGATCCGCTCGTAAGTCGTAAAACGTTTGTCGCAATGCATACAACGGCGCCGACGACGAATCGAATCACCCTCTTCCGATACACGCGTATCAAGAACCTGGGTTTCTTCGTGCTGACAGAATGGGCATTTCATGTTGAAAGTAATCCGAAGATAGTTGCGGCTAGCTGTCCGTACATCCCTACATTATTCCCATTGGGGGTCACGTGCCAATCGCTGATAATCGGTATGATATTGAGGCTTGCCAAGGTTATTTGGTAACAAAGCCCTTTGCAGCACTGATGCCGCAAGGACTCCAATTGCGCTAATTTCCGGGGACCGAAGACATGTCGGCAATCAGCGCATCAGAGACTACGGGACAGACTGCGCTATTAAGCCACATACACCGGGAAAGCATCGGTCAGTTTCTTGACTTCTGCTTTGACACGCTCTATGGTGGCGGCGTCATGTGGATTATCCAGCACGTCAGCGATCAAGTTACCAACCTTGGTCGTTTCGGCTTCGTTGAAGCCACGCGTGGTGAACGCCGGGCTGCCGACACGGATGCCGGACGTAATGAATGGCTTCTCAGGGTCGTTCGGAATGGCGTTCTTGTTGCAAGTCATTTGCGCCGAACCCAAGATTGCTTCGGCTGCCTTCCCAGTGATTTTTTTGGCTCGCAAATCGACTAGCATCACGTGCGATTCGGTACGACCCGACACGATGCGCAAGCCGCGTGCAATCAATGCCTTTGCCAACGTATCGGCATTTTTCACTACTTGCTGTTGGTAGGCCTTGAATTCCGGTTTCAGCGCTTCCTGGAAGGCCACGGCCTTGCCCGCGATAACGTGCATCAGTGGACCACCCTGGATGCCTGGGAAAATCGCTGAATTGATGGCTTTCTCGAACTGGGCTTTCATCAAGATGATGCCGCCGCGCGGTCCGCGCAAAGATTTGTGCGTGGTCGACGTAACGAAATCGGCGTGCGGCACTGGATTCGGATATTCACCAGCGGCGATCAGACCGGCGTAGTGCGCCATGTCAACCATGAAGTAAGCGCCGACAGCCTTGGCGATCTTGGACATGCCCTCGAAATCGATACGCAGGGAGTAAGCAGAAGCGCCAGCGATTATCATCTTTGGCTTCTTTTCGTGAGCCAAGCGTTCAAATTCGTCGTAGTCAATCTCTTCTTTTTCATTCAAGCCGTAGGATACCACGTTGAACCACTTGCCGGACATGTTCAATGCCATGCCGTGAGTCAGGTGCCCACCTTCAGCCAGCGACATACCCATGATGGTATCGCCTGGTTTGAGCATGGCGAAGAACACGCCCTGATTGGCTTGCGAACCGGAGTTCGGCTGCACGTTAGCGGCTTCGGAACCAAACAGTTCCTTAACGCGGTCGATCGCCAACTGCTCGACGATATCGACGAATTCGCAACCGCCGTAGTAACGCTTGCCCGGATAACCCTCGGCGTACTTGTTGGTCAACTGCGTTCCTTGCGCTTCCATCACCGCTGGTGAAGTGTAGTTTTCCGATGCGATCAGCTCGATATGTTCTTGCTGGCGGTGGTTTTCTTTTTGAATGGCGCTCCATAATTCTGGATCGACATTGGCAATAGTGTGATTTTTCTCGAACATGTAATACTCCAATCGATAAGGGTGAGCCTAAATCGAATGAGGACCCAAAGATGTAGGTAATGCGGCAGTCTCATTCGTACTTTCTATTCGGGCCACCCAGGCGCACGGCAGATAAAATCTCACGCTTCCCGGTGGATACCCACTTTTTCCCAAAGTCGACCTCGTTCTTTTGAACCCGCGGCGGTATGATTTTTTCGCCAGTCACGTGAGACGAGTGAGACGAAATTGTTTGCTTATTGTAAGTGAAGCCGTAGATTTGGGCAAGATTGGTTCATAAGCCATGATCTGGCAGCTAAAAATCGCCAGAAACTGGCGACATTCATCGATTACATAAGATTTATTGCTCAGATTGGGCTTACCCCCCCCTGACGCGTCGCAACAAATGCCGAGCAACAAACCAACTTGCAATACAAATTGCATATATTATAATTGTATAGATTGCTAGAACAATAGCGAACTTCGGTGCCGAAATGGTACGTACATTTACCCAAAATGGCCATCAGGTCATCGCTACCGGCCACCGCAAGAATCGACCCGACCAACTGGCTGTCGAATTGTGCGCAGCAGTAATACTGATCGTCATGAATGTCACCGACAAGCACTCCATTAGCAGCGCATTGGCTTCGCTATTAGACAACCCAATATACCTAACTATCAAGACACTGAACCATCAGAGTCTTAAAACTGTCTTAATCTTTATTGCTTAAAAATAAAATAACTGCGCTTGGCGAAATTTGTCTCTGCAAGAGCAAAATTTGCAATATTTAATTGCAAATTACAATTCATTGTTTGAGAATCTTCACTTTACTTAGACCTAAGACCATCTTTAATAGCGCTATCCATGACAGTCACCCAAGATCCTTCGTTTATCACACTTATCACCAATGCTTCTGTATTAGTACAGTTAGTCATAGCGCTGCTACTGGCCGTGTCCGTGATGAGCTGGACTTACATCTTTCGTAAGATGTTTTCGATCCGAAGCGTCCGTCTCCAGACCGAAGAATTCGAACACGCATTCTGGTCCGGAGTCAATCTGACTAGCCTCTACAAGAACGTCACCTCGAAGCGCAGCAAAGCCGGCCAGACCGGTGCTCTGGGGCGCATCTTCGAAGCCGGCATGGATGAGTTCAACAAGGTCAAGGCATCGCTCGACAGCAAAGTCAGCAACGATTCCGCCGCATTACTTGATGGCGCACGGCGCGCCATGCGCGCCGCCTATCAACGCGAAATGGACCGCCTGGAGTCACATTTGGCGTTCCTCGCCTCGGTCGGCTCGGTTTCTCCTTATGTCGGCCTATTCGGCACCGTATGGGGCATCATGAATGCGTTCCGCGGCTTGGCCAGTGTCCAGCAAACGACGCTGGCAGCGGTCGCGCCCGGCATCGCCGAAGCTCTGATCGCCACGGCTATCGGCCTTTTTGCCGCAATTCCAGCTGTGGTTGCCTACAACCGCTTCTCGCATGATATCGATCGTCTCTCCATCCGCTTCGAAAGCTTCATCGAAGAATTCTCTAACATCTTGCAACGTCAGGCGCGCTAATGTCGGGCTCTTCCATGCGCGGGGGCTGTCCCCGTAAACTCAAGGCGGAAATCAATGTCGTGCCGTATATCGACGTGATGATGGTGCTGCTGGTGCTTTTCATGGTGTCGTCGCCGTTGATCAACCCGAGCGTCATCAATTTGCCGAACGCCGCAAAATCGGCAACTCCACCGACTGAATACATAGAGATCACTCTAATGCCGTACCAGAAGACCAGCGTTCGTATCAACGGCCAGAAGAGCGGCACCAGCGTCGCCGAGACCGTGCTGCGGAACGGCCTTAAGCGTAAGCTGCAAGCCCTGCACGACGACCAGCCCGACATGCCGGTGATGATTGCCGCCCACAAGGACATCAAATACGACGAAGTGATTCAGGTCATTTCGGAAGCCAAGATGCTTGGCATCAACCGCGTCGGACTAGCGACAAAGTGACGATTAGGTCATGATAGGTAACTCCGCATATTCCATCCCGAACGAACTAGGCAGCATCCGCGCCATCATACTGGCAGTGACGGTACATGCTGCCCTGTTTGCTTTCCTGTGGTTCGGTATTCACTTGCAGAGCAAGGAACCGGTTGGTGTCGAAGCTGAAATTTGGAGTCCGAATATCATGGAGGCAGCGCCGCAATCGCCAACTCCGATGCCGCAACCAACACCAGAATCCGAGCCACAGCTAATAGCACAAGAAACCGCCCCGCCTAAGGCGGAGAAATCGCCCGTGCCAGATCCAGATATTGCACTAGAAAATGGGGAAAAGCGTAAAGAGCAGGCACGCAAGAAACAATCACGCCAGGAAGAACTGGAAAAACAACAGAAATTGCAAGAAAAGCAAGCCAAACAAGAGCAAAAGGACAAGCCGAGAGCCGAAACCGAACAGAAAGTCGCCAAGGAAAAAGCGGCGGTCCAAGAAAAGCAAAAGCTGGAAAGCCTCAAGAAAGCTGAAGCCGATGCCGCCGATAACAAGCGCCATAACGACGAGTTGAAGCGCATGCTGGGTCAGGCAACCGGCACCGCAGCGCAGTCGCTAAGGCCGCGCGGCGATCCTAGCTACGGACAAAAAGTGGGGGCCAAGATCAAATCGAACATTAACTTTAATGTTCCCAATGGCCTGCCAGGAAACCCAGCAGTGGAATTTGATGCCAAACTGCTGCCGGACGGTTCTGTAGCCAGTCTGCATCTGAGAAAATCGTCCGGAGTCCCCGGCTTTGACGAGGCGGTCAAACGCGCGATCGAAAAATCGGCCCCTTATCCCAAAGATAGCAAACTAGGGATTGTACCACCTAGTTTCATCGGAATTCATAAACCGAAAGATCAGTAATCCATGAAAAATAAATTGCTTAACCTACTCGCGGTCATCGGACTGACGGTTACCACATTCGTCGCATCCTTGCCTGCCAATGCGCAACTGCAGATCGAGACATCCGGCGTTGGCGCCACGCAGATCTCGATCGCCATTGCCGGATTCAGCAACGAAAACCTGGCGCCGCAACAGATCACAGACATCATCAAAGCGGATCTCTCGCGCAGCGGCATATTCAAAATTGTTGATACCGGCGATGTCATCTCCGACACGACTCCGGTCAACCTCGCCGACTGGAAGGCACGCGGTGCCGATGCCCTGGTGATCGGCAGCGTGCAACGTCTGGCCGACGTCCGTTTCAACATCCGCTATCGTCTGCTGGACACCGTCAAATCGACACAACTGTCGGCGCTGGCGCTGACGGCGGCACCGCAACACACGCGGGTAATTGCTCACAAAATTGCCGACGACATTTATGAAAAACTGGTCGGCACACGCGGCGCCTTTGCCACCCGGATTACTTACATCATCAAGTCTGGCAAAGAATACCGTCTGGAAGTCGCCGATTCTGATGGTGAAGGCACGCAAGTTGCTTTTCGTTCCAACGAACCGATCATTTCACCGGCGTGGTCGCCGGACGGTACCAAGGTAGCCTATGTGTCTTTTGAGGACAAGAAGCCAGTGGTGTACGTCCAAAATCTGGTCACCAGGCAGCGTATCCTCGTCGCCAACCATAAGGGCAGCAATTCGGCGCCGGCTTGGTCGCCAGATGGCACCAAGCTGGCGATCGCGCTGACGCGCGATGGCCTGACCCAGGTCTACATGGTTAACGCCGATGGCAGCGGGCTGCGACGCCTGACCAACACCAACGGTATTGACACAGAACCGCAATTTTCGGCCGATGGCAAGACCATCTACTTCACCAGTGATCGCAGCGGCGGCCCGCAAATCTATAAGATGAGCGCCAACGGCGGCGATGCCCAGAGGGTGACATTCGCTGGTAGCTACAACATCAGCCCGCGTATTTCACCGGATGGTAAAACATTGGCGTATATTTCGCAGCGCGGTGGCCGCTTCCAGCTCTATGTATTGGATCTGACAAACGGTCAGGAACAGCGTTTGTCAGATACCATCAAGGATGAATCACCAAGCTTCTCGCCGAACGGCAAATACATCATGTACGCGACGGGATCTGGTCGCCGCGGCTCGCTGGCAGTCGTTTCAGTTGACGGCCGCGTAAAACAGCATTTAACTATGCAAGCAGGCGATATACGCGAGCCCACTTGGGGTCCTTTCATGAAATAATCACGCAGTAGCCTTGAATCGACGTTCGTTTCCCACCTTGGAGAATAAAAAATGTTAAATATCAAAAACTTTGCACTCATCTTTGTTAGCGCTATTCTGCTGGCTGCTTGCTCACCCCCTATCAGGCTGGATGACAACAAGGCCCCAGTCATAGAAAGCAGCGTCAACTCCGACGCCGATACACGTTCCGTCAATACGGTTGACGCCGGTTCCATAGACTCACTTCACCAGCCAGACGGTATTCTCTCCAAACGCAGCATCTACTTTGACGTTGACAGCTATATCGTCAAGGATGAATTCAAATCCGTGATCGAAGCGCACGCCCAATACCTGAATAGCCATAAAAATCGTAAGATCATCATCCAAGGCAATACCGATGACCGCGGTGGCCGCGAATACAACCTGGCACTGGGGCAAAAACGTGCAGAGGCCGTACGCAAGCCACTGATATTACTGGGCGTATCCGATAACCAGGTAGAAGCAGTTTCGCTGGGTAAGGAAAAGCCTAAGGCGCTCGGCAATGACGAATCCTCCTACGCTGAAAACCGCCGTTCCGATATCGTTTATCAATAATAATGATGCAAACGTTCTTCAGGGCCACAATGACCGTGGCCGTTATCACTGCAGTTTCCTTCGTCCCTGCGGCTCATGCCGGGTTGTTTGACGACAGTGAAGCACGTCGTGCGATCTTGGATATCCGCAGCAGGATTGATGCTATCAATGCACGGGTAGAAACCAAGGCGGACAAGACCAGTTCGCTGAACTTGTCCGTACAGAACGAGCGTCTAGATCAGGAAATCGCCAAGCTGCGCGGACAGATCGAAGTACTGGCCAATGAACTAACGAACATACAGCAGTGGCAGAAAGATTTTTACGTCGACATAGACGCTCGCCTGCACAATCTGGAGCCACAAAAGATCAGTGTCGACGGCCAGGAAGTTAGCGTTAGCGCGAATGATCAGAAAGCCTATGATACCGCGGTCGCGACCTTCAAATCGGGCGACTACAGAACTGCAGCCTTGGCGTTTTCTAATTTCATACGCTCCAGCGCTGGCCTGGTACCATCGGCCCAATACTGGCTTGGCAACGCGTATTACGCTCAACGCGACTACAAGAATGCAATTGCAGCCCAACAGGTAGTGGTCACCCAATATGCCGACAACCCTAAAGCTGCCGATGCGCTCTTGAACATCTCAAGCAGCTATATGGAATTGAAGAACAAACCGGCGTCGAAAAAGACATTGGAACAATTGCTAGTACAATATCCTAACACTCCAGCAGCGCAAACGGCTAAGAAGCGTTTGAGCTCCCTCAAGTAGCCATCAAATAAAATTTGGTTGTTCAAGACCATAAAAGTGAATATGAGTTTGACACCTGATATCCACTTTGCTTACAATAACAATATTTAGGGTCGTTAGCTCAGCTGGTAGAGCAGCGGACTTTTAATCCGTTGGTCGCAGGTTCGAATCCCGCACGGCCTACCACAAATAAGTAGAAGGAACCAGAAGGGTTATGAGAAATCATAACCCTATTTTTTTTTCGGGATGTTTGGGCTGCCAACGTAGACCGATCTGGTTTTAACAAGATGATCATATCTAATGCCTGTCTAATATGGGGATCAGACTTGAGTAGATGCACATATATTTTCATGAGCGAACTGACTTATGCTTGACATAGAAAATCGATAACTAAGTCTTTCGAGAATTTGTTCAGCTCCCTCTCAGCTCCCTCTAGACAGACTTTCATCACATGCCCCCAGCATTGGGAGCTTCAAATGCCAAGTCGATGCGGCAACAATCGCTATCAAAAACACATTGAGTCGTTCACGAGACAAGCGCTCGGTCAACTCCGCAACTTATCTCCGACTGACTCACATATAATTCTTTATGCTAGCACTAGCTGACTTTTCCCTAGCAGTACGGATACTTGCACTAGGCGGGTATAAAGGCCGTGTGACTAATGTACCGAAAAAGTACATCTGGACAGGCCATGAATGGCGCGTTAAAAGTGCACCAATCCTAGTCTGTAGGTTTATTGTAGTCTTCCCCTAAATCAAGACACTTTGGATGCGTGATCTCCTGTTGTTTGGCATTGTTAAACAATAGGGGGGATTGGCATGAAGAAGTCACGATTTAGGGAGAGCCAGATAGTGGTGATTCTGAAAGAGACCGATGTGGGGATAGTGGTAGGTGAGGTGATTCGCCCACACGAGGTCAGTTCGGCTAGCTACTACAAGTGGGAGTCCAAGTACGGGGGGCTAGAAGCCTCTGAGCTCAAGCGAATGAAAGAACTGGAATCTTAGTTGTCGACGTTCAATTAAATCGTAACTAAGCATGGTCGCTGGGAGTTTTTGGTTGTGCTTTAGCTGGATGCGCAATGTTTGAAGATCTTGATCAAGTTCACCAAATTGCCAACAACTAGATCACAGTCTACAACGAACAATGCCCACATTCGGGACTGTGTAAGTTATCGCCCAAATCGTATCGGCAAAAGGCAGAAAACTCTACATCCTTAATGACTACTTGGCGTGGGGGATGGCTACAGGACGTGCGCCGCATCCTCTGTTCAACGTGATTGATGACTTTAATCTGGAAGGCTTAAGCACTAACGTCGATTTCTCCCTGCCGGCAGCATGCCTCGTTTGGTTGCTTGACCAAATGATTAAATGGCGAGGAAAGCCGATGGCAATCCGCTTTGACAACGGACCCTAATACATCAGTTCGACACTGGCCGCGTTAGCAGAAAAGCGTGGCATCCAGATCAGTTTTATTCAACCCGGGATGACGTAACAAAATGCTTATATCGAACGTTACAACAGAACGGTCCGCTATGACTGGCTCGCACATTACCTGTTCGAATCCGTCGATGAGAGGCTCAGAAACCCGAATATGGCGCTCGGCGACATCACCACGAAGCAGAAATTGGCTCTTGTGGCTTAGCCTCTATTTTTAAATTTGCTTAAAAATGGAAGATTACCCTCGTGCTGTGCTGGTTATGATAGGTATAATTTTCGTCTTCCGTGCCTATTATCCATAGTTTTGGCTATACGCGTATCCGTTCAGTTTTTTCTCAGAAGTAGCGCATATCAAAGCCATCTGCATTAACGGTGTGCACCACATTTGGAGACATGGCATTCGCGTTGCTGCGATTCGGATTTCGCGCCGTTGTTTACGCCGCTTCGTCAGTAGGCAATCGTTATCTAAACCACCCTCAATCTATTTCCATGTGGGAAACTCATAATAGAGACACAGCGACGTTAACGGAAAGAATTTTGGTCATTTTCCGAATCAGCCAGAAGGTCAACACTTCCTCGAATTTTTTATCAGCGCCCAAAAAAACCAACAGAACTCGCCACATAGCTACAATTGCAACGCCATTTTCTACGTTGGATATTTAAAATAGCTGCGTCGGTTCAGTAGCGCGATTATGCCGTACCCAGAATTGAAAAAATCGCCGATTGATGAGTACTCACACTTACCAGTAGACGATTTTTTTGTAGCATGACGAAATTTTTATCATACGCCGGATCGTAAAACCGCTTACGCTTCGCGCGAAGCTTTTTTACGCTCATACTCCTTCAGGTAACGCTTACGCAGACGGATGCTCTTCGGTGTGACTTCAACCAGTTCATCGTCGTCAATAAATTCAATAGCATATTCCAGCGACATCTCGATTGGCGGCACCAGGCGCACCGCTTCGTCGGTACCCGACGAACGGACGTTGGTCAATTGCTTGCCTTTGATCGGGTTAACCACCAGATCGTTCTCGCGCGAGTGGATACCGATAATCATGCCTTCGTACAATGGGTCATTGTGGCTGATGAACATACGGCCGCGATCTTGCAGTTTCCAGATAGCGTAGGCAACGGCAGCACCGTCGTCCTGAGAGATCAGTACGCCGTTGCGACGGCCGCCCAGCTCGCCCTTGGAGGTATCAACCGGTGCGTATTCGTCAAACACGTGGCTCATCAAGCCAGTGCCGCGTGTCAGCGTCATGAACTCACCCTGAAATCCGATCAGGCCGCGCGCAGGAATTCGATACTCGAGACGTACACGCCCCTTGCCGTCCGGTTCCATATTTTGGAGATCGCCGCGACGATTACCGAGTGCTTCCATGACGCCGCCCTGGTTAGTTTCTTCGACGTCGACGGTCAAGTTTTCGTATGGCTCATGGCGCTCACCATCGACCATCTTGAACACCACGCGTGGACGCGAAACGGCCAGTTCGTAGCCTTCACGACGCATGTTTTCGATAAGGATGGTCAGATGCAATTCGCCGCGGCCTGACACTTCATAGGTCGAATCGTCGTTTTCAGCTTGAACCACGCGCAATGCCATGTTGGATTTCAATTCGCGGTCCAGACGATCGCGAATCTGGCGGCTAGTCACGAATTTACCTTCGCGACCGGCCAGTGGCGAGTTGTTAACCATGAAGTTCATAGTTAGCGTCGGCTCATCGATTTTCAGCATCGGCAAGCCTTCTGGGGCATCCGGTGCGCAGATGGTGGAACCGATGCTGATTGCTTCAATCCCGTTGATCAGTACGATATCGCCAGCCAGCGCTTCGTCTACCTGAACGCGGTCAAGGCCACGGAAAGTCAGAACCTGGTTGATACGTGCCTTGGTTGGCTTGTCGTCAGAGCCGTTCATCCAGACTACGTCTTGCAGCGCTTTGACACGACCACGCAGGATACGGCCAACGCCGATCTTGCCGACATAGGACGAATATTCCAGCGACGTGATTTGCAGTTGCAGCGGGCCGTTAGGGTCGTCTTCACGCGCAGGAACGTACTTCAGGATGGCGTTGAACAACGGCTCCATGTTGCCTTCGCGGACGGTATCTTCCAGACCTGCATAGCCTTTGAAACCTGATGCGTAAATGATCGGGAAATCCAGCTGCTCATCGGTTGCGCCGAGCTTGTCGAATAGTTCGAAAGTGGCGTTGACAGCTTTTTGCGGATCAGCGTTTTCGCGGTCGACCTTGTTGACCACAACGATCGGCTTCAAGCCCAGCGCCAGTGCCTTGCGAGTCACAAAACGCGTTTGCGGCATCGGCCCTTCTTGTGCATCGACCAGCAGCAAAACGCTGTCGACCATCGTCAGGACGCGCTCGACTTCGCCACCGAAGTCGGCGTGGCCAGGGGTATCAATGATGTTGATATGGGTGCCCATGTATTCGACTGCGCAATTCTTCGACAGAATCGTGATGCCGCGCTCTTTTTCGATATCGTTCGAGTCCATCACGCGTGCATCAACGTGCTGGTTGTCACGGAAGGTGCCGGATTGACGCAGCAATTGGTCTATCAGAGTGGTCTTGCCGTGGTCAACGTGGGCAATGATGGCAATGTTGCGAATAGCGCGAGGTGTGTTTGACATGGTCAGTTTGAAGATTGAAGAACTTAATAAGTGCGCGGATAACGATTGAGCAGGATATTTATTACTACATATGCGGCAAAACATGCCCGCTAAGGCACCGCACGAAAATACTGCTGATGTAGCAGAATTTTGGGGGGATCGATCATTGTAACATGACGCGCTACACTACCTTATGAAAGCTCATATTTTCAAAAGACTTGCTGCCTCAAGAAACACACAAATCATTATTTAAAACACATTCACGTCTGCTGGGCTGTTGTAATCAAGCGTTCCGGCGCCATGACCCCGTATTCGTGAAGCTGAGCAGTCCCCAGCAACTGCCGAGGCGACATCTCGCCAACATCGTCGGGCTGTAAGTATACACGCACGCGTCCCACGGTTGAGGGTAACGGCACATCCTCTTTTGCCAGCGTCAAACGTTGGCCTTGCAAAAAGCGTTTTGCCAAGGACCTCGGCAACATCACTTCTGGAAACGATGACAATAGGCTATCGACCGGTGCCAGCAACGGCGCCCGTTCAGCCTCGTCGATCGCCATCAATTGATCCAGAGTCACGCAACCGCCCAACTTCAAGTGGCCCACCTGGACTCGTCGCAGTTGCTGCAGATGGGCGCCGCAACCTAGTGCAGCACCGATATCTTCACCCAGCACCCGAATGTAAGTACCTTTACTGCAAGCCACACGCAGACGCAGGAACGGGGCCTGATAGTCAAGAAATTCCAGTATATGAATTGTCACAGTGCGTGCCTCGAGCTCCAGGGTGATGCCGGCACGGGCGTATTCATACAGTGGCTTGCCGTCGCGCTTGAGTGCCGAATACATTGGCGGCACTTGCTGAATCGAGCCGCGAAACTGTGCCAAAACCTGCTCGACCTGTGAACGACTGACATTGACATCATTTCGCTCCAGAATCTCGCCTTCGGTATCGCCGGTAGCCGTGGTCAGACCAAGATGAATCACCGTCTCGTAGGTCTTGTCGGCATCCAGCAGATCCTTGGAAAACTTGGTCGCTTCGCCAAAGCATAGTGGTAATACGCCGGTCGCAAAAGGATCTAGTGTACCAGTGTGGCCGGCTTTTTTGGCATTGAGCAGGCGTTTGACTTTGATCAGCGCATCATTGCTGGAAAAACCGACAGGCTTATCCAGCAGCAATACGCCATTCAGCGGAACACGAATTCTTTTAGGCACGGTGTGGATGCCACGAGATAAAATTCAATGACTACAAAACAAATGATAAGAATGAGAAACTGCCTGCAGTTTGTTGCCGGTAAGCCGTATCATTCATGTACAACAAACAAGAGGCCGGTTTATTTCTGGCCGTCATACTTGGAACGTGTCGCATTGGCGATATCGATCAGACGCGACATTTCAACACCGCGCGCAGTCGAATTATCGTAAATGAAATGCAAGGCTGGTAAAGTGTGGATGGTCAAACGGCGGCCCAGTTGGTTGCGCAAGAAACCGGCGGCCTGGGTCAGGCCCTTGACGGTGTTTGCAATCGCTTTGGGATCGTCACGCAGCATCGTGAAGAATACCTTGGCATGGGCATAGTCTAGGGTCACCCGTACTTCGGTAATCGTGATCATGCCGACTCTCGGGTCTTTCAACTCGAGAACGATGATTTCTGACAGATCCTTCTGGATCTGGTCGGCAACGCGCAGGCCACGACCAGGGATCGATTTAATATGTGTAGCCATACTTTTATTCGGCGCGTTGCCACGCTCTATCTTTCACAAATGAACTACCAACAACTTGTATGTTGGGCACATCGTGCCAACGCGTTACAGTAATATCCGGAGTACGAACTCACCAGACACCGAAATAAATATCTGCGCGGAGTAAGCTCACGTGTGGACCTTGCATGCTCACCCTACGACACTACATGATATTACCAAATGAGAAGTGGGATTTTAAGTCCGATTTTCCTGCCTTAGCTCCTCCCGACTGCATGCATGTGAATTGACTATTACAGGGTACGTGCGACCTCTTCAACTTCAAAGGTTTCGAGGTGATCACCTTCTTTGATATCGTTAAAGTTCTTCAGAGTTAAACCGCACTCAAAGCCGGAACGCACTTCCTTGACGTCGTCCTTGAAGCGTTTCAGAGAATCTAGTTCGCCAGTCCACAGTACGACGTTGTCGCGCAGCAGACGAACCGAAGCACTTCGATTGACCAAGCCTTCTAACACATAGCAACCGGCAATCGCGCCGACCTTGCTGACCAGCAGTACCTGGCGAATTTCGATCAGACCCAGGATCTGTTCGCGCTTCTCAGGCGACAACATGCCGGACATCGCAGCCTTGACCTCATCGACCACATTATAAATGATATTGTAGTAACGAATGTCAACACCGTTGGCTTCCGCCAGCTTGCTTGCCGATGCATCGGCGCGTGTGTTGAAGCCGATGATCAAGGCCTTCGAGGCAACCGCCAGATTGACGTCGTTCTCGCTGATACCGCCGACGCCGGCATGCACCACTTGTACCCTGACTTCGCTGGTCGACAGCTTTTGCAACGACTGCGTCAGCGCTTCTTGTGAACCCTGAACGTCAGTCTTGATGATCATCGGCAGGTTCTTAACTTCGCCTTCGGCCATCTGGTCGAACATGTTTTCCAGTTTCGCAGCCTGCTGCTTGGCCAGCTTGACGTCACGGTACTTACCTTGACGGAACTGACCAATTTCACGCGCCTTACGCTCGTCTGTCATAACCATGACTTCTTCTCCGGCAACCGGCACTTCCGTCAGGCCCTGGATTTCGACCGGAATCGATGGACCTGCTTCGGTAATCGTTTTACCGTTTTCATCTAGCATAGCACGTACACGGCCATAGGCTGAACCAGCCAGCACCACATCGCCTCGCTTCAACGTACCTGATTGTACCAAGATGGTTGCGACCGGACCACGGCCCTTGTCCAGTTTAGCTTCCACCACCAGACCACGGGCCGGCGCTATCACGATAGCCCTCAATTCCAGCACCTCGGCCTGCAGCAGGACTTGCTCCAGTAGGTTGTCGATGCCTTCGCCAGTCTTGGCCGAAACTAGCACGAACGGCGACTCGCCGCCGTACTCTTCTGGCACCACTTGCTCGGAGATTAACTCTTGCTTAACGTGATCCAGGTTGCTGCCTGGCTTGTCGATCTTATTGATTGCCACCACCAGCGGTACGCCGGCAGCTTTCGCGTGGGCAATCGCTTCCTTGGTTTGCGGCATCACGCCATCATCGGCCGCCACCACCAGAATCACGATATCGGTCGCCTTGGCGCCACGGGCACGCATCGCGGTAAACGCTTCGTGGCCAGGGGTGTCGAGGAAGGTAATCATTCCGCGTGGGGTTTCCACGTGATATGCGCCGATGTGCTGAGTAATGCCGCCAGCTTCGCTGGAGGCAACTTTGGCGCGGCGGATGTAATCCAGCAGCGAGGTCTTACCGTGGTCGACATGACCCATGACGGTCACCACCGGTGCGCGCGGCAGCAATTCTGCGTCGGCATGTTCTTCGCCGTCGATCAACAATGCTTCCGGATCGTCCAGTTTCGCGGCATGCGCGATATGGCCCATTTCTTCGACCAGAATCATCGATGTTTCCTGATCCAAGACCTGGTTGATAGTCACCATCTGGCCTAGCTTCATCAAATGCTTGATGACTCCGGACGCCTTGACCGACATCTTGTGCGCCAGTTCGGCGACAGTGATGGTTTCGGGAACATAGATATCCTTGACCACGGCCTCGATCGGCGCCTGAAAATTACTTTCATGATCGTCGCCATGCGAGTTACGTCCGCCCTTCGGACCACCACGCCGGCTATCGCGCCCACCGCCAGTATTGCCGCGCGTCTTGATGCCGAAGCCGCGCTTCTTGGCAGCGTCGTCTTGCCAAGTCGAAGAAACGTTGGCGGACTTGACCGACTTTTTACCGACCACGACCTTCTTGTCGTCTTTCTTTTCGCCCAGCTTCTTGTCGGCTGGCTTGTGCAGCGTGCCCTCAGCGGTCTTGGCCGATGCAGCGACTGGCGCTACCGGCTCAGGCGCTTTGATCACGCGGCGCGGTGCATTCATCATGGCCTTGATCTGCGTCACTTCATCTTGCACAGCCTTGCGAGCGCGCTCGGTCGCAGCTGATTTCTCGGCAGCTTCCTTGGCGGTTTGTGCAGCCTTTTTCTTGGCCTCTTCATTGGCCAGACGTTTCTTTTCTTCTACGACCGGGTTTTCCTGATTGACCGGCACATCAGCACTGGTAGCGACAAGATCCCGCGCTTGCGAATGGGCTTTTTTGGCATCGTTTTCAGCCTTCAATTGCGCTTCTTTTTCGGCTTCTAACTTGACCAAACGTTCTTGTTTCTCAATCAATTCTGCTTGACAGCGAGCTTCTTCAATCCGGCGTTCCTGTTCCGCCTCGTCAATGATGGGCGCAGCAGGAGTAACCGGTTCATCACGCTTGACAAAAGTACGCTTCTTGCGTACCTCAACTTGGATCGTGCGTGACTTGCCGGTGGAGTCAGCCTGCCTGATCTCGGTAGTTTCCTTGCGGGTCAGCGTGATCTTCTTCTTTTCGCTATCTGCAACAACACCGTGCGAACGGCGCAGATGTTCCAGCAGGCGATCCTTGTCTTCTTTCGACAAAGCGTCGTCAGTCGAATTTTTCTGGACGCCAGCCGATTGTAGTTGTGTCAGCAGTAACTCCGCTGGCATTTTTAGCTCGGTAGCAAATTGGGCTACATTGTTACTCGCCATTCGATCCTCTTTTTCTATTTTGCGCGGCAGACGATACGAAACCTCTCGGATCAGTAGATCACTTGGCTTCCGCTGTATTCCATGCCTTGGTCTGCAGCGCCTTGGCATGATCATCGTACTTGGCATCAATGAGTTTCATCTCATCGTCGGTCATATCTTTAAACTCTTCCTCAATCAAATGACGCGCGCGGTCCGCAGGCAAAGCCAGGATTGCACCGAATTCATCATAAGCCAACCCAGCAAACGCCGCCACGGTCTTGACACCTGCCAAGCCAAGCTTACCGGCTGTCGTGCGGTCCATGCCCTCGAAATTGGCCAGTGCATCTTCCATGCCCTCCAGACCCTCTTCCGAGGCAATCGCTTCTGTCATCAATGCATCACGCGCCCGGTTACGCAGTTCGTTGACGGTATCTTCGTCGAACGAATCCATTTCCAGCATTGCGGTAATCGGCACATAGGCAATTTCTTCCAGGCTGGCAAAACCTTCTTCCACCAGAATGTCAGCGACTTCCTGATCTACATCCAGTTTTTCCATGAAAATGGCACGGGTCGCCGCAGTTTCCAAAGCCGATTTGTCAGCCGATTCTTTCGCAGTCATGATGTTGATTTGCCAGCCGGTCAACTCAGCCGCCAAACGAACGTTCTGACCGCCGCGACCAATCGCGATAGCCAGATTTTCTTCGTCGACCACAACATCCATCTCATGTCTTTCTTCGTCAACCATGATCGACGACACGTTGGCCGGCGCCAACGCGCCGATAACGAATTGCGCAGGGTCTTCCGACCACAATACGATATCGACGCGTTCTCCGCCCAGTTCTCCGGTGACAGCCTGAACGCGTGAACCACGCATACCGACGCAGGTACCGATCGGATCGATACGCTTGTCAGCTGTAAATACAGCGATCTTGGCGCGCACGCCGGGGTCGCGCGCCGCAGACTTGATTTCCAGTGAGCCTTGCTCGATTTCCGGCACTTCCAGCTCAAACAGCTTCATGATGAATTGCGGTACAGTACGCGACAGAATCACTTGCGGGCCGCGTGTATTGCGGTCGATACGTAGGATAAAGGCGCGAACGCGGTCGCCGATCCGCAGATTTTCCTTTGGAATCGTTTGATCGCGCGGCAAACGCGCTTCGATCTTGCCAGATTCGACGATGGCGTCGCCACGTTCCATCCGTTTGACGGTGCCGATTACCAGCGAATCGCCGGACTCCAGGAAATCGACCAGAATCTGCTCGCGCTCGGCGTCACGGATACGTTGCAGCACAACCTGCTTCGTATCTTGCGCAAAGCGACGGCCGAACTCGACCGATTCAATCGGTTCTTCAATGTAGTCATCGACTTTAACGTCGTCGATCTGCTCTTTTGCTTCGAACAGCAGGATTTCCTGATCCGGCAATTGCAAGCCGGCCTCATCCGGCACTACGTGCCAGCGGCGGAAGGATTCGAACTTGCCGGTTTCACGATCGATCGTGACACGGATGTCGACGTCGCCTTCATAGCGCTTCTTCGTTGCCTGTGCAAGCGCGTGTTCGAGCGCGCCAAACACTACATCTCGATCGACGTTTTTTTCATGCGCGAGCGCATCGACCAACAATAAAATTTCGCGACTCATGCTTTGCGACTCCTAAAATCCATTTGCGGCACCAAATGTGCCTTATCTACATCGGCGAGCGTAAAATCCAACATCGCCAACCCATCGTTTGTTTTAAATTTAATTTTTAGATTCTCGTTGTCCGGTTCGCCCAGCACGCCCTGAAAAGTCTTGCGATGTTGAAGATCCAGCATCGGAACATGCAATTTGACGATTGCTTCCTTGCCGGCAAAACGTACATAGTCAGCCAGTTTTTTCAGCGGCCGGTCCAGGCCCGGCGACGACACTTCCAAACGCTCGTACACGACCTTTTCCACCGTCAGCACATGCAGCAGTTGATGCGTCACTTTTTCGCAATCTTCTACTGTGATCTGACCCTGTTCGGCATTTTCATGGGTGAAATCGATATATACGCGCAACAGGCCACGCGCAGCCTTTTCGAATTCGACCAGTTCGTAGCCCATGCTAACCACGGTTGTTTCAATTAGCTCCAAAAACTGCAAGGCAACTCCCTAATAAAGATCTGTACGTCCCGCTTGATCATATTCCGCTCAATGTAAAAACCGGCCGAAGACGACAAACAAAAAAAAGATGGGCAGATGCCCATCTTTTTTTTGTTTGTCATTTAAGCAGTTCCATTAGATGAGCTGCGAATCACTGCGAATTAATTCCTGAATTCCGGATTTTAATTTTATTAATGATTTCTGTTAGCCTTATAAATTGTAAACGATTGGGCTATATATCGCAATGTAAGAAATTTGCATTTATTGATAAATACCGTTAGACAAGCCGGAAATTGATCATTAAAACAACACAATTTTGCTGCAATACTACCGCCATTGCTTACTTCATTTCCAATAGAAAAGCATCGACTCAGAAAACACAACCGGACTCGATGAGTGACTATCAGATCGAATTAACCGCGCGGACGACGACGCGGCATTCCCTGACCGCCATGTTTTCCACTTTGACCTCCGTACCGACCGCTGGCTGCCGATTTATTTGGCCGCGCCGGGCGGGCGAAGCCATTACCGCCGCTGTTGCGTCGTGGCTGTCCAGCATCAGGAAAACCCAGCGCGGTCTGCAATGGGTCGGGCTGACGGCTGCGCGCATGTGCATTGCCGCCGCCTTGTGGACGGCATTGGGCGCCGCGTTCTTGATTATTACCACATGACGAACCTAATCCATGCCCCTGATCGCGATAACCACCAGACCCCTGCAGCGCACTGTTAGCGCGATTGCCATTTGGCTGACGATCCCTGTTGAATTCAGGACGGACCTTGCCAGCACTGGCACCCTGCCCGGCAGGTTTGTCCAGGCCATGTGCGGACATCATATCGCGCACTGTATTTTCATCCAGCTCTTCCCAGCGGCCGCGCTTCAATCCGCGCGGCAAAGTCATCGTACCATAACGGGTACGGATCAGGCGCGACACGGTCAGACCAATTGTTTCGAACATGCGGCGCACTTCGCGGTTACGGCCCTCACCGATGATGACGCGATACCACTTATTGATACCTTCGCCGCCACCATCGGCAATTTTTGAAAACTGCGCAACGCCACCTTCCAGTTCGACGCCGGCCAGTAATTTCTGGCGCATGCCCTGCTCCAATTCGCCAAGGGTACGCACCGCGTATTCGCGATCGATGCGGTAGCGCGGATGCATCAGGCGGTTAGCAAGATCGCCGGAAGTTGTAAACAGCAACAAGCCTTCAGTATTGAAATCGAGACGGCCGACAGCCAGCCATTTTGCCGCCTTCATGTTCGGCAAGCGATCGAACACTGATGGACGTCCATCTGGATCGTTATGGCTGACAATTTCACCTGCCGGCTTGTGATAAACCAGGACTCGGGGCGGACGCTTGGTCACTTTGCGATGTAACAGCTTGCCGTTAATACGAACCTGGTCTGTTGGCAAGATGCGCTGGCCGATATGTGCTGGCTCGCCATTGACCGAAACCCGGCCGGCGATGATCAACTCTTCCATATCGCGACGCGAGCCCAAGCCAACCTCGGCCAATACTTTGTGCAATTTTGGCGCATCATCTTCTGCACTCAGATCACACCGTACATTTTTCTGCGCCTGACGAGCGCTGGCATCTTCCGTGGTGGCCAGCATATCGAACGATTCGGAGGTCACAAACGAGAACACGTCATCAGGATCACCGCCACGCGTACCCGGCTTGCCGCTCCTTTGCACGGGCTTACCGGTCTGCCGCTTTTTGCCATTTTGCTGGCGATCGTATTTATTATTGCTATCACCATTTCGCCCGTTGCCATTGTTATTACGATCAGCGCGTGGCTGGCGCACTTCGTCCGCCGCGAACGCAATCGCATCGCCGCCTTGCGGCTCCGCCTCCTGACCTTCTGCGATAACCGCGTTGCAGATTTCGGCAACCACGTTCACCGACGATTCTTGCGCACGCTGTGCGGCGCGGTTGCTGCGCAATGCGCGCGGGCCGCGCACGCCGCACCTGGCTGGCCGCTCGCGAGGAGCAGCCTCCGAGTTGACAAATGGCGCATCGGCAACCACTGCCAGCCTCATCACAGATTCGACTACATGGCGCGCCGACTCAGCCGCAACCACAACCTTCTTGCGCGGCGCTGCTTTCGGTTTGAGTGAAGTGGCTTCCTCCGGCACTGCGTTGATAGACTCCAGCGCACTCACCGACTCATTCGTCTCTACGGCTACTCTTTTATGAGGGACGCGACGGACTAGCTTGACCGGCTCTGCCGCTTCGGCAGCAGCTGCAACCGGCACGTCTGACGTCGGCGCGACATTGGCGGCGGCCGTGGCAACCTTGCGCGCTCTTGACTGCTCGGCTAGATTAGATTCAGTGGCGATCAGATCGACGACCGGTGCATCATTGGAACTAGGTAGGTTCATTATTTAGGTGTTGGTTATGCCGACCTGGCGTGGCTTCATCATCTGATCCGGACGCATGGTCGTTAGTGTAGGTTTCATTCGATGCAATTGGTGCTGCCTGCGTCGGAACAACGTCTTCTTCATCTGCTTCGATCGCATTTTCTGTCATAACTTCGGATGCATTGATACCTGCATCTTCTGTCACTGCTTCCGCAACCTGCCTGGCCTCCGCAAGCGAATCATCCGCGCTATTGCCCGGCAAATCCCAAACGGAGATATCGGCTACATCAGCACCATCGGACTGTAGCTCAGCAGGTATTGCAATTACTTTTGTTTCTATCTCCGCCGCGGCATCCAGCACCGCCTTGGCTGGAATACTTGTTTCCAAAGCGGCATCCAATGCTTGCAGCTATCGCCGCGGGTTACTAGTTAACGATAAGCAATAATTGCCAAATTTTTTAGGGTTGCCTGAGGGTATTTCGGCGGCTTTTCCGGATTCAGGCGCTCCAGGTAGATTTTCATCTCAGGACGGCTCTGAAAATGCCAGCCTGACGACAAGGCAACCACTTCAATCCCTTTATCCGACAAATTGTTACATAATTCTTCCGGAATCGACCTGATCGTATATGCATTGAGTTCGCCGTCATCATTACCTCTATCTTCGCCATTTCAGCATACAGCTTTTTCAAATCGTTAAACGACAGTGGCTCATGAAAACATAGCGGGGCAGTTTCGAGGACTTTCTTAGCCTCAATAGTATTCATGTACGACGTATGTTATTTAAATTTTATTTTAAAATTTGCAGAGGTCATGTTCGACAAGCGGCATGTGCAATATGCACCTGACGCCAGGTTAAAAAAGCAACTTATTGATACTGCTGTCCAGCGCCTGTCAGAGGAGGATTAATTATGGCGGGGATAATAGGACTCGAGTAAGACAGCTAACACTTTTGGTTTGTCACTCGTTCTCTACATTTTGATCGTGCTATTGGTTGCCAAAAATTCGCTGAAAATATTTCAAAAATACTAAATAATAGTATAGCACAAAGCTTACCAGGAGGGGCTATTTGCTGTCGTAGATGTGGTTATTTGACGAATGACAAGAAACCGGACCAGCAGCGGATTCTCCTTTGCGGGTCACCAGACCGGATAGACAGCCTACAACGAGATAGGACTGTCAGTTACCTCGATAGGTGGAATACGACCACGGCTACACTACCAGTGGCACGTAGTAATTCTGGTCGGCGTCGGTAATGCCGAATGCCAACGTGCGCCCCCCCCTATCGACAAAACGTGGGCTTAGCACCTAGATTCCTTACGCGGCGAAATAGCCGCTAGCGGAAAATACTAACTCATACTGGCCGGCCCGCATTTCTTCGCCTTGCAGCAACAGCACGTCGACCGTGCCGTTCTAGCTGGTGACGACGTTCTTGAGCAGGCTGTGCCCCGACGCGAACACGGCGTAAAGTGCGATCTCGACGCCGACGCCCATTTCGCCATGGGTAATATTCAGAACATGTGTACTTAACTTTCCCATAGAATGATAATTTCACGCACTGCAGTAGCAAATCAGGCGCCAGCGCAACCGACGATGCCGATCCGAATGACTCGACAGAAACCGCGGATTAAGCAATGACAACTCATCACGATCACATATCCACGCGACCTGACCAGCTACGGCGGCACACTGCCGCATTCGCAATGACAGAATCAAGCCCGCGTTGCACTGCAGTTCGTTCTCAATTACGAAGACAGCAGCGAAAATTGCGTGTTTGATGCCGATGCTGTTTCAAAAACCTTTCTCTCTAAAATCATAAGCGCCAAAATCTTCCCGGCACGCCACATGAGCATGGAATCGCTGTATGAATACGGTTCGCACGCAGGCGCCCGGCGTTTGTTGCCTGTACTTGAAGAGCGCAACCTGCCGCTGACCGTGTTCGGTGTGGCGCGTGCTGCAACATAACCCCGAAGCGACTGCTACTTTTCAACAACTAGAACACGAAATTGCCTGCCACGGTCTGCACTGGATCCGTTATCAGAACATCACCGAAGCCGTCGAGATCATCAAACAGCTCGACGACTTCGGCGCGTATCCCGGCCGGGATTCACGGAATATGCTGCGTCTGGTTATGGAACATGGCGGCTTCAGCTACGACGCCGACCACTACGGTGGCAACCTACCGTTCTGGGAACAGGTCCGCTTCAAGGATGGCGATGGCGTCCTGCAAAGCAAACCACGAACTGGTAGAGCCTTATACATTGCACACCAACGGCATAAGCTTCGCAGCAATGCAAAGCTTCAATTCCGGCACCCAGTTCTTCAACTACGCGAAGAACGTTTTCGGAGTGCTGTATCGCGAAAGCGATCCGCATGGACTGAGCCGGCCGGAGATGCTGTCAATCGACCTGCATTGCTGTCTGGTCGAGCTGCCAGCACGCGCTGCAGTGCTGGCGCGCTTCCTTAATCACGCGAAGAGCCGCGACCAGACCTGGATTACGCGCCGTATCGATATCGCCAACCACTGGCGCACCGCGCAGCCTTTCTCTGTATAGATTTTTGGGATATTCTGATAGCGGAGTTCCGTCACAGATGTAAGTCGCATTACGGCAATCTGCACTGAGAATTTATTTTTCAGTGATAAAAAATCAGGAAACAGGGGTATATCCAGCAAAAAAATCAGCTTAAAAAGCTGCGGCTAGCTACCGCCCTTGGCGGCGCAATAGCGCTATTGGCGATAGCACAGACCGCGGTAGAGGTGACCAGCCTGGTCGACACGTACCTCGGCTCACTCAAGTCCAGCGTCATTCAGCCCCGAGCACAACCTCGGGCCGCCGTCGCCGTAGCGATCATCGAAGCGCTTGAGCGTCGCTTCGCGTACAGGATCGATCAGACAAGCTTGGATATTTGTCGCCTTGTTTAATCGCCGCGTATTCTTCGCCGGCCTTGGCGAGATCTGCCGGAATATGAGAATTACCGATGAATTCTTGTTGCCACTGCTCGGTAACATCGGCCATCAGCGCGACTCGCGCGGCGTGATCCAACACACTGAACTCATCTACCCCAGCGGCGATACGCTGCACAGTCTCCGTCAGCCCCTACTCAGTTATTGGGGCCTTGGTGAACTCTCTAACGGCATGTGAGTCACTCGTTTTACTCATGTCACTCTCCTTCTATAAAGCGGTACGATAATGAATGATCAACTTGCGCGCCATGAATACGTTAGCAAGAAAGCGGATATTGCGTGAGTCGATTTAGTGCGGATTCAATGTAGTCCGTCAGAGCGTGGTGAAAAACCTTTCCTGCATTTCCTCCAGAACCAGCGTGTGTGGTACTTCGTGTAAACGTTTGATCGGACATTTGCGAGGCAGAGATCCAAATAACTCGCAACAATCAATTCATTCTTCATCGAATGTCCCCCAGCCGACCAGTGCCTTAATGCTGACCTAATAAACGTGTACCTCCAGTTGCAGGCAACTCAGCACATTGGTGACTTAGCTACCGAACTCGCGCGTATGCAGCGGATGGCACCAGATTCCAGTCAACGCTTCCTTATCTAGCGATTTGCCTTTGTTCCTTTTCAATAGAGCTCCTTAAGTAGTTTGATCAATTGGCCGAGAAGAATCTCGCTCTTGGACGACTGCTGATTGGAGGAGTCGGGCTCTTGCTTGGTGCCGTTCATTAAGCTTACTTTCTGATGATCGGGCCAGCCTGTGATTTTCAACAATATAAAGGCTTCGGCGGTCAGTGGCCATTTTAAGCGCCGGCCGCCGCCCAAAATATCATGCGGTGTAACTGATGCGTCCCATGGTGCAGCAATACCGGTATGATCCAACGTCGTTGCACAAGCCCAGTTTGTCCGTCGACGAGCTCTTGTGTAAGGCGATGGTTTTGACGCTCTTGTTGAGTCGGCTAGAAATTTTCCGTAGGCTGTTATCGGAAACATACATTTTGAGAATTTCAGCGTTGCGCACGGTCGGCAATCTTCTGCTAGGGCCCTTTACACCACAGCCTTTGCACGAATTATCCGACATATGGCGTGCTACAGATGCTATTCTTGAATAGCATCTGTAGCACGCTAATTTCATTGCTTTTATGGATCAACCCCTTCGCGCCAAACGTGCTGATCTGGCAAAGTACAGAAGATATATCCCACATCTTCAGGATCACCAGATTAATCTAAGGGTAATCTCTATTTAATAGATTGAGCAAGGCGTAGCCGCCGCCAATCCAGTTGATCGGAATCGAGAACTTTGTGACCAGCATATCGCACGGCGTTGTCTCCCAAACGCATTGTCAGTTAATTAATCGTCGACACAGTTGCCACACACTGCGTAGCTCGGTATTTTATTAAGATATTTCGACACCTCCCCGAAATGATGGCTGGTTGATCATCTGCTAGGATAATCCTGATCATGGGATTTTTCCGGTTAATGAATCTAATCGATAACTCATCACCGAGAAGTTAACCTTCTCCTCGTTTGTCAAATTATGTTCGAGTGTGGTTGGTAATAATATAAGTTTATCCCGTAAATATTGGATCCAAATGATCAAATATTGGCATAATATTTAAAATGAATCCTAGCTACACGTTACCGGAACCCTGAAACATTGTTACTCAGGCCCCGACATCTTTCCAGCATGACGTTGTTGAAAGAGACATCGACGTGAGAATTGTTCTAGCGGATAGCCACCCCGTATTTGTCGCTGGAGTGCGGGCCTATTCTGACCAAATTCCGAATTGCGACGTGTTCGCCATCGTGACCAGCTCCGACACCCCCAATCAAATATCTACCTTGACTCGACGTCATGCGATTTCGTCATCGCCGAATTCTCGATGCCGATGAACCGTATCAGCGATGGTCAGCATTTGCTGTCTTACATAAATCGCCATTACCCGCAAAAATAGTTGATCGTGCTGACGATAAACGCCATGCCGGCGGTATTGCATCAGTCGGTCCAGAGTGGCGCCAACGCGCTGGCTGCACAAGAGCGACGAAATCCCCGAAATCAGCAAGGCGATGCAGCATCTTGGCGACAACATGCCATACATAGGGCCGTCGTTTCTGGCGTTGCTGACGCAAGTGTTGCGCTTGTACACGGCGGGGAGCAGACTGCGCGAGATCTCCGAACGTCTTAGCAAGAGCGTCAAGACGGTCAGTCTGCAAAAACCGCGGCAATAGAAAACTGGACTTGCGCAACGACATTGAGCTAGCCCGCTACTACGCAGCGGTCAACGGCAATCGGGTGTAGTCACCGGAACACGTCAGCTGGTTTCTGTCAGCGGATGTGACCGCGACTGGATATTTCAGGCATTAAGCTGCTACTCGGGAGCCGACTCAGGCGGTTTGTGGGCTCATTGAGCCGATTGCGTTGTCCAATTTGTTGGGCTATCTTCAAATATCGACAGGGTCCACTTCGAGCGACCACTTGGCGCGCGTCTTGACCTGCCGCAAGATGGCCATCCATCCGGTCAGGAAGGCCTGCAGGCCGGGACGCGATGGACATTCGATTAGTAACTGCGCGCGGTCGACATTGGCAACCCGGGTCATCGTCATCGGGATAGGGTCGTGCATTGTGATGCCTTGGTGCTCGATACAATTGGCGGCGTGCTGCAGAAACTCAATCGCAGTTTTCAGCTCCTTCGCCTCGGCGCGCAACAGCGCCTGGTAAATATAGGGCGGCAGACAGGCGTGCTCGCGCTCCTCCAGCAATGAACTGGCGAAGTGATCGTAATTATGGACGATCACCGCAGCGTACAACGGATGCTGCGGATAGCGGGTCTGGATCAGTACTTCACTCGGGCTGCCGCCCTCCTTCTGCGCCGCCCGTCCGGCACGACCAGCCACCTGCATCAATTGAGCAAACAGATGTTCGCTGGCGCGGTAGTCGTGCGAGAACAAGGCGGTGTCCGGATTCAAAATTCCGACCAGGGTCAGGTTCTTAAAGTCATGCCCTTTGGCGACCATTTGGGTGCCAATCAGGATATCCACATCGCCCCGGTGCACGCTGTCGAACGCCTCTTGAGCGCTGCCCTTGCGGCGCGTCGAATCGGCGTCGATACGCAACACACGTGCTGCTGGACACATCGCCCGCAAGCTCTCTTCCAAGCGTTGTGTACCGCGGCCCAGCGGCTGCAGGTTTATATTACCGCAGGTCGGGCAGGATTTGGGGATATGCAGTTCCAGGCTGCAATGATGGCAGCGCAGCCGATGGTCGGATTTATGAAGCACCATAAACGAGGTACAACGGCTGCAGTTGCTGACCCAGTCGCAGGCATCGCAGGCAATCACCGGGGCATAGCCGCGTCGGTTTAAAAACAGCAGCGATTGTTCGCCGCGTTCAAGCCGTTGCTTAAGCGCGCTGATCAAGGTCGACGTCAGACCTTCGCTAGGTTTGTCGCGCTCCATGTCGATACGGCGCACCGCCGGCAACACGGCATCCTTGACGGCCCGTTCACGCAACTCCAATTTCTGGTAGCGCCCTGATTGCGCGTGATGCCAGGTTTCCAGCGACGGCGTGGCTGAACCTAGCACAATCGGAATCTGTAATTGATGAGCGCGCCATACGGCCAGATCACGCGCGGAGTAGCGCAAGCCCTCTTGTTGCTTATAGGATGTATCGTGTTCTTCATCGATGATGATCAGCTTCAGATGCGGCAATGAGGCTAGCACCGCTAGCCGCGTGCCGAGGATGATCCGCGTCTGCCCCAGATGCGCAGCCAACCAGTGACGCGTACGCTCGCCCTCAGCCAAACCGCTATGCAACGTCGCCACAGTAATGCCCGGGAAGCGGGCACGGATGTTGCCCTCCAACTGCGGCGTCAGATTGATTTCGGGAACCAGAATCAGAATCTGCGACAGATTGTCGTGATCGGTCTCGTTGTGCGCCAAGATTTGCGCCGCGGCCTGCAAATATACTTCCGTCTTGCCGCTGCCGGTGACGCCATACAGCAGTGTCGGCGCAAAACCGCTGGCACTTGCAATGGCATCAGCGGCATGTTGCTGAGCCGAATTCAAACGGGTGACATCGGTCGGCGTCGCATCGGGCACAGTCACAGCTTGCTGCAACTTCTTTAATCCACGATCCAAGGCCACGGTGGTCAGCGCCCGTAAATTTTTCGGCAAGCCTGACAATGCTACCTCACCCAGCGGTCGCTGGTAGTAATCGGCGGCAAAGCGGCACAAGGCCAGCCATTGCGCGGATAGCGGCAACAACTGGTGGCGCACGGCTTGCACGTCTTTCAATTTTCCCGGCGCAACATCGCTCTCGGCACTGGTACCGACGATCAGGCCCACCACTTCACGGCGACAAAACGATAACTGGACCAGTTGCCCAATTTGGGGCGTGGGCTCACTCTCGTCGTGCGCCTGCCAGCGATAATCGAAGCTGCTATCCAGCGGGGTATCAATGACGATTTGGAGGATGCGTTGTTTCACAAACTTAATGTGTTTCCCGAATAAATGGACTAACTATCTGTTTCATAAGTACTTTTACAGTTATCTACAGAATCTGTGGATAACTTTGTGGGCAAGGCTTCCAAAACAAAGCGACGGAATATGTTTGCGCCGGATTTTGGTCCTTCACTTACACCATCAGAGAAATAAATATCGATTAAAATCAAATATTTAATATATCCCACTACCCGGATAAAAAATTTTGTGACTCTGAAAAATAATTTTCAGAAACATAACAAATGTGCATAACTGAAATTCGCAGCGTCACAAAAATAGCTAATCAAGATAACAATCATCTCGGCCAGGCAACGTTAGTGAACTCTCCAGATAATCACTACGCTTCAAAAACTGTGTTTATTACATTAAGTAAAACGATCCAGATGTCAATCATAAGCGATTACCAATATTTAAAAAAAAGGCAATAAAAATGTATTTTTTACTTAATGTGAGACATTGGTGCATGCCCTAACCCACGGTTTCATAAGTGCTTTTCAAGTTATCCACAACGTCTGTTGATAACTTTGTGGGTAAGTCGCTCTTGACAGGCTAACAGCTTATATCTGATGCGGTTTTAAATAAATTGCCTAAACTAAAAGCAAAAAATTAATCCTTTTAAATCATTTACTTATAAAACAGACCGCGAAGACAAATAATAAATATAGATATAAATAATTACTTTACGGCAGTGCATCTAATTTGTGCATAACTAGAGGCGCTTGATTGCCAAATCAGTCTGGAAATGTGTTAAGGACAATCCATTACAGCAGACTGCCGATTCACCAAGTGGTCACTAGCTATCCGTAAAAAGCGCAATTGGACGCCAGGCCATTCGTCGCCTGACATCCGCGCTTAGGTTATCCGCGTATCTTGCGGCTGATTTCATGAACGGCATCAACCATTACGGCGACCGATTCCGGCGGCGTAAATTGCGAAATGCCATGACCAAGGTTAAATACATGGCCGCTATCGCCCTGTGGCGCACCATAGGAGTTCAGCAAACGCTCGACTTCACTACGGATCTGCTCGGGATTGGCGAACAAAACGGCCGGATCGAGGTTGCCCTGCAATGCCACGCGCTGACCTATCCTGGCGCGTGCTTCAGCCAGATTGACGGTCCAATCGAGGCCGACTGCATCGGCGCCGATGTCGGCGATCTGCTCCAGCCACAAACCGCCGCCTTTGGTGAAAATAATAACCGGAATCGGTACACCGTCCTTCTCGCGCCTGAGCTGGCTGACCACTTGTTGCATGTAGCTCAACGAGCACTCTTGATAAGCGCCGTCCGCCAGTGCCCCGCCCCACGAATCGAAAATCATCACGGCCTGAGCGCCGGCATCAATCTGCGCGTTCAGATAGGCCGCCACTGCTGCGGCGTTCGTACTGAGCACATGATGCATCAGGTCAGGACGATTGTAGAGCATGGTCTTGACGGTGTGGAACTCGCGCGAACCGGCACCTTCCACCATGTAGCAAGCCAGCGTCCAGGGGCTGCCGGTAAAACCGATCAGAGGTACACGACCGTTGAGTTCGGTACGGATTTGCGTGACTGCCTTGAACACATAGTCCAGCTTGCCCAAGTCAGGCGCTTGCAGCGCCATGACGTCTTTTTCGTGGCGCAGCGGGTGTTCGAACTTTGGGCCCTCGTTATCAGTAAAATATAAACCCAACCCCATCGCATCTGGAACGGTCAGAATATCGGAAAACAGGATCGCCGCATCCAGCGGGAAGCGGTCAATCGGTTGCAGCGTCACTTCGGTGGCGTAATCGGGATTGGTTGCTAGCCCGATAAAAGAACCAGCACGACTGCGGGTCCTGCGGTACTCAGGCAAATAGCGGCCGGCCTGACGCATCAACCACAACGGTGTATATTCAGTCGGTTGGCGCAGCAGCGCGCGCAGGAGGGTGTCGTTCTTTAGGGGGGCAAATTGTGGCATAAGTGCGATTATCACAGCTGAAGACGGAGAAATAATTGGATAATTGGAGACCCAAAATCCGCCGCTGAGCAGCGCCCAGAACAGTCTCGCAATTGATCAAAATACATGTAGCAGCTTCTCATTATCTCACCCTGTCAATGCCGGAATGAAAATGTACCAAATGGCGTGTTAAAAGTGCACTAATTCGGGTTAATAAACAAAGCTGCTCAGGCTCTGAATTTTTCTCCCTTCACCCCACATTACACTGCAAGGCAGAATTGGGGGGGAGGGACGGGCGAAGTGCAGCGTAGCCGTCCCCCCCCCAAAAAAAAAGATGTTATTTTTGTTGTTACGGGTTGGCCCCTTCTTTTTCAGAGGAGATGTTTGGTTGGGCATTGCATTGTTGCTGTTTCTTGCTAGTAGCAAATCGAATACGATTCGTCGTTCATCTCCAGGATGGGGGGCGTGATGGGTGAGTTGGTCAA
>DCSW01000057.1:0-163 GCA_002325825.1 Collimonas sp. UBA1456 | reverse complement strand
ACTTGACGTTAGTCAGTTGCTTTTTGCAAGACACGCAACCCTTTCTCGTCATGCGCTTTCATACAGTTCATGTACCAGTGTGGTATGCGTCTTGCCAACTCCATAAGTTTTTAGCAGTATGACGTTCTCGCACCTATCAATCCATTCACAGCCTGCCAACTCC
>DCSW01000026.1 GCA_002325825.1 Collimonas sp. UBA1456 | reverse complement strand
ATTTATTAACCCAAATTGGTACACTACTTTTAACACGCCATTCATGGCTATTCCAAATACGCTTTCCAGTACATCATTCATGCGGCATTTATATTAGTGATATTGTGCTCAAACTGTAATGTAGTGCTGTAACTTCGGTAACCGCGTTCAGGTACCCCAGGACCGGCAACGCCGACGCCCGGAGATGATGCGGTAGAGTCGTTGTTTGGGATCGACTTATGCATATCAGAAAGTTACCATCCGATACATTTATATTAACTTTAGATGTTCTATTCGCAATATACGTGAGCCACAATCCATGTTTCTAGAAGAATAATAATATGCAAAAAAAATCATCACTGTTACGTAATCATGGTCTTGCAGCAATCGTCATTGCTTTGGTCAGTGTTATTCTTGCTAGTTGCACCACGACCATGCCGGACCGCGGTGCTAGCGCCAGCAGCCGCCGCGACGAAATCAATGGCGGCGCCGATGCCACCCTGTCCAAGCTATACCGGACAGCGCCAGCCTCACGCGAACTGGTTGCGCGCGCCAAGGGCGTGCTGATTCTCCCGACAGTGCTGCAAGCAAGTTTCGTAGTCGAAGCTGAGTACGGCAAAGGCGTGCTGCGCGTCGGTAACCGTACCGAAGGCCACTACTCTACTACCACCGGTTCGATCGGCTTTTAGGCCGGGGCGCAATCCAAGGCTGTGGTCGTGCTGTTCATGACCCAGGATTCGCTCGACAAATTCCGTCATAGCGAAGGCTACACCGTCGGAGCCGATACCACTGTGGCGCTGGTCAATATCAACGCCAACGGCAATATCGACAGCAACACTGTGCAGCAGCCGATCATCGGTTTCGTCACCACCAATGGTGGCCTGATCGCCGGCGTTTCGTTGCAAGGCAAGAAGATCACCAAGATCAGTTTGTAATATTGGATAACCCGGCTTGCCGTTAGCCACGCTGTCTTCTTGTATCAAAATTTTGCTGTTACAGCCGGATATAATTTTGATATAAAACTTTACATAATAAACAATAAACATGCTTGTTTTGGATAGCGTGGGTGCGGCGTTCCACGTTCCATATAGATTGGTGAGCTTGCGGTTATTTGCTTGCTATCCCGGCAGGATTGGCTCGCAATTTCCGCCAGTCGCGAGAAATTAGCAGCTATCTCGACGCGATGGAAACTGCGTATTTTTCATTCTTGGGCGTCAACATGGGCGGTACCATGAGGCCGGCCTCGCTATTGTTTAATTGGAATTATCCTCATGTCCGTTACATCCGATCCGGATATCGGCTATAACGCCCACATTTATTATAATGTCGTGACACTGTCGCAAGCGCGCATTACGTGAAGATGCAACCTCCGTTTTGGATTGACCATTTGGCGTTTGCACTAGGATCTGGTTGGATCGCATCAAGACCGGAGTCGTCAACTGGCTTTCGACCCGGAACAGTTCGGCGAGATCAACCCTTGTCTGGCGCTGAATCGGGCCGATCTTGTTGTGTTGATCCGTCCGTTTATCGACAACGAGCTGCTTGATCATGGCGATCATGAGATTTGGATGGGAGAGATGACGCCGTTGAAATTGTAGGTCTTCTATGGTGCTCTAGAAACATCACGAAATGTGATTCGGCAAGGTGATCCCGTCTCCGGAGTATAGCAGATTGCCATGCGTAATCGGCGAGATGGCAATCGTCGTGGAACGCGCCCCTTGTTGGTTTTCAACTTCCTTCACCGATTTGAGTAAATCGGCTTGAAACTGTTCCAGCTCCTTATCCACGATCAGTTTCCTCTCTCATCTTGTTTAAAAGCGTGATCGCCATCTGGCCTGCCTGTATGCTCTCGCCCAATTGCGCCAAAATTAGCTTGGTGGCGACGATGAAACTGTTTTGCTGAATCGGACCGTGAAAATGGATTCCCGCGTTCGCGGGAATAACGGCGCGTGGCGCTCGATACGTCAGGCGACGACAGCGAACGGCTTTATTTCGCAACCAGCATGGCGAACAGCGATACGCCGTTGCCGAATTCATGGTCGTTGATCAGTTCTACCACACGGGCCAGGTCCGGCAACCGCGCCACCGCCAGTACCGGCTCGAAAATTTCTTCCTTGTAAATGGTCATTACCGGCGTGACATGGTCGGACAGTGTGTCGCCGATGAAGAAGCCGTGTTCATGGCTGGCCATTTACAAGCCACGGTAATCGACCAGCAGCTTAGTGCGTTCTGTCAGACGCGCAACCAGCCGATCAGCGATGTCGCCGACCGCCACCACCACTGAGATTGCCATGCAGCGCTCACCGGCCGAGCCGTGAGCTACGCCGATCAGGGCGTCATCCGCTTGATCTAGACCGGTATCCAGGATCACCACCAAATGGTTTTTGGCACCGCCCAGCGCCTGCACATGCTTTGTTTCATGATGAAGCAATTGCCGCAGGCCAGCACCACCGGGAACATCCACATCGGCACCATTACTTGGAAGTTGAACGGCGTGATGCCACAGGTGAACTCGACCACTTCGATGCCGCGCACCACTTCACCTTTGGCATCTGGAAATACTTTGCCGTGTTCACGTGGGATCAGTTCGGTTAGTACTGCAAATGGAAATCCAAGTATGGGGGTCTAGAAGCCTCTGAGCTTAGGC
>DCSW01000085.1 GCA_002325825.1 Collimonas sp. UBA1456 | reverse complement strand
AAGTACGTATTCAAAAGTACGATTATTGATAATGCAGTGGAATTTATTTACAAAGAAGCGTTTACAGGCTCAGCTATGGCGCGCCTGATGCAAGACCGGAACCGCGACAAGGATATTTTGTTCAGCTCCTTACACGGCGTGCGCATACGGCTAACCAGCCTGAAAGCCGAGATCGAAAAGAAAATCGCTGCCACCGGAACGCTGTCTTAGTCTGCGCCGCCAACAGCCTGCCGCAATCGACTTCGACCTACTCGACCAGTCTAATGAACAATATAATCAAGGGCTAATTTCCAAGGCGGAATGGGTTCGCCCCAAGAAGAGGCGGCTGCTAAGTCTGTAATCCTACGCGCGCAGCGAAGTCTACTCACATGTACGATAATCATCACTCTTTTATTAGTCTTGCAACACCTTTCTCGCAATCCCACAACCTGCGGGCCTGCTGGCAACAATTAAGGAATACTCGTGACCATTTCCATGTACAGCACTTCAATTCCCGTCTTCAAGCAAATTCTTAACGCCCTGAACGATGTATTGGCAAAAGCGGAAGCCCACGCCATCGAAAAGGAAATCGAACCGAACGCGCTGTTGCAGGCGCGCCTGTTTCTCGATATGTTCCAATTGGTACGCCAGGCGCAGATCGCTGCCGATTTCGCTAAGAGCGTACCGGCACGATTGGCTGGCATTGAAGTCCCACCATATGAAGACAACGAATAAACATTCGCCGACCTGCATGCTCGCATCAACAAAACTCTGGCTTTCCTGGATGGCTTGAGCGCAGTGCAGATCGACGGCAGCGAAGTCCTGGAAATCGTGTTACGTTCCAGCATGCCGAAAGAAAAGGAATTGTCTGGACAGACCCATCTGCTCAGCTATTGCCTGCCGCAATTCTTCTTCCATGCCACTACCGCCTATGACATCCTGCGCCACAATGGCATTGCAGTCGGCAAGCGTGATTTCATGGGCGCGTATTAATTTTTTGCGACGCCGAGCAAGATAACGGCAACGTGTCAATGTCGGAACGAAGATATACCAAATGGCGCGTTTCTGGCCGTTGATGACGAAGCCCACCTGCGGGAATTGCTGGAAATCGCGCTGGGCAAAATGGAGTGCGACGTCGATAGCGCCGAAAACCTGACTATGGCGCGCGCCTATCTGGCACAGCATGACTATGCGCTGGTGCTGGCTGACATGCGTTTGCCTGATGGATTTGGAATCGAACTCGTGCGGAAAGTGAGCGGCGGCTAAAAAGTCATCCCGATCGCGGTGACCACTGTCTATAGCAGCGCCGACAATGTCGTCATGGCGTTAAGAGCCGGTGCCTTCGACTATTTGGCGAAACCGGTCGCTCTCGATCAATTGCGTCTATTGATGCAATCGGCATAGCGCATCTGTCTGCAGCCGGATGTACGGCCTCGCAGCAACGCTGGCTTGCGCCTGATCGGCTAATCGGCGGCGATGCAGGCATTGCTCGCTCAGATCGTCCGTCTGGCGCGCAGCATGGTGCCGGTAGCGATCACCGGCGAGTCTTGCGGAGGCAAGAAGCCGGTCGTGCACTATATTCATTCAATCAGTCCGCGTGCCGACAAGCCCTTCGTTGCCGTAAACTGTGGCGCAATCCCGGAAGCTTTGATGGAAGTCGAGTTCTTCGGTTATCAGAAAGGTAGATTTACCGGCGATGCCGCTGGCGATGCAGGAACGGCGCTTACTCAGAGTCGGCGCGGCCACGGAAGAGGCGATCGATGTGCGTTTGATTAGCGCTAGCCATCAGAATCTGGCTGAATGTTTCAAATCAGGTAGATTTCGACAGGATTTGTACTATCGTTTGGATGTTGTTGAATTAGAACGGCCACCGTTGCGGAAACGGTTGAACGATATCGGGCTGCTGGTTAGCGCGATTTTGGTGCGCTTGTTGATATTTTCGGCGCAAGCTGAACATGCTCAATCTGAGTCCGGCCGCATTGGCGGCATTACGTGCGTATGCGTTTCCAGGTAATGTGCGCGAACCGGAAAATATCCGGAGGCGTGCGCTGTCGTTTGTCAACGACGGCTTGATCGAAGTTGCTGATCTCGGATTGAAATGGAGCGGCGGCAGCAACGTCGGCCGAGGCGCTGAGGTTCGATGAAGACGAGATTGACGAGTTAGCTGAAGCGAGTGCACCAACCGTCACGGTTGTGATGGCTACCCCTGAAACGACTCTCGCAAGCACGGTCATGCGGGACGCCCGCCTGGAGTTGCCGCCGTCGTTGCCGGATTATCTCGATGACATCGAGCGTGATGTGATTCGGCAGGCCTTGGTGCGCACGTATTTCAACCGCACCAAGGCAGCTGATTGCTGGACATCAGTTTCCGTCAACTGCGTTATCGGATGCAACGATTGTTGATTTATGAGCAGGACTAACAGCATGCATTGGTTGTGATCATGGCGGAGCCGCAAAAGAATACTGTATTGCCGGTGCGTCCTGACTTTGAGGTTGGCGCCGACGACTGGTGTCGCGCCGATACAGTTGTGCGCCATCCGTCGCCGAATTGCGATCCTCGGCCGATCGATTGCAGTGCCGATCTGCTAGTGATTTACAATATCAGCTTGCCGCCGGGCCAGTGTAGCGTCTCCTATATTGCTGATCTGTTCAACAAACGACTCGACTATAATGAACATCCTTATTTCAAACAGTTGCGGCCGCTGCGGGTCTCATCTCATTTCCTGATATTGCGTGACGGCGGCGTCATCCAGCTAGTATCGACCAACGATCCTGCCTGGCACGCCAGGCAGGATATCCAGTTTCGAGAGGCGCGAACGTTGCAATGATTCTTCGATCGACATCGAGCTGGAAGGCAGTAATTTTGAAAAATTTCCCGATTCGCAATATCTGATTCTTGCAACATTGACCCATGCGCTGCGCTTGCGTTAGTCTCTCGCCGTGGTAACCGGGCACCAGCACATTGCGCCCAGCAGGAAAACTGATCCGGGGCCATTTTCCGATTGGGCACCATACCAGCAAGCGTTAGCCGGGGATACACCGCAAGCGTGCATCAAGCCGCAGCTCCGCTTTGCGGTTGTAGACTGCAAAAGTTAATTGCTTTCTTGAATTTTTGGCAAAAAAAGATTGCTTTTAAATATTGCGTCAGCGCCTTCTAGGTACTACAATTAGTAAAAATTAAAATCATAAAACTATATACAGTGTTTTTATGTCTCGCATTTGACTGTTTTGTTGTTCATCTGCATAGGGGAATGCTTTATCTTGTACTTATACACATATCGCTCAGATGTAAGTGCCTGATGGCAGCGGGACGCCTTCCCAGGTGGTCGCATTTGTTGTCACTCACTAATATCTGGCACATACTTCTTCACCATGTTTTCAACATATTGCCAACTTTTTCAACGCTTACGTTAGTGCATTTTCAGTCATTCCGTTTAAACGTCACTCATGAGTATCAAGTGTTGCTGCGGACGCAGCGATGTAGTACGGGGCTGATGTAGAAATGGCATGTGTTGTATCTGCCACCGGTGAACTGTTGCCGGTTCAAAGGTTCTCATTAATCACAGCAGGCGTCATGGGTTCGCTTGCTTTCACAGTCTCGGGAGACTCAGTGCAATCTAATCAAGAAATTTCCGGAAAATTATTAGCCGATGTTGCTGGTGTTACGACATCGGCCGGCAGCGGTCTTTTCGGCGACTACAGGATCATTCGTCGCAACGGCGCCGTGGTCGGTTTCGAACCATCCAAGATCTCGATCGCTGTCACCAAGGCTTTCCTCGCTGTGAGTGGTGGCCAGGGCGCAGCTTCTGCGCGCGTGCGCGAACTGGTTGAGCAACTGACTTCCAATGTGCTGGCTGCGTTGGTGCGTCGCCAGCCGAACGGCGGCACGTTCCATATTGAAGACATCCAGGATCAGGTCGAATTGTCCCTGATGCGCTCCGGCGAACACGATGTGGCGCGCGCCTACGTGCTGTACCGTGCTAAGCGCATGGAAGAGCGTTCGCAGCAGCAGGGCGCCAGCAAGCCAGCCGCCGATGTCACCGAATTGTTCGTCACGGAAGACGGCCAGCGCCGCGCGCTGGATATGAATCAGGTACGCAGTCTGATTACCGCCGCCTGTATCGGCCTGGAAAAACACGTCGACGCTGAAGCGATCCTGGCTGAAACCGTCAAGAATTTGTACGACGGCGTGCCGGTCGAAGAACTGCATAAGTCTGCGATCCTTGCGGCGCGTGCGCTGATGGAAAAAGACCCTGTTTACAGCACGATTACCGCACGTCTGCTGATGCATACGATCCGTAAGGAAGTGTTTGGCAAGGAAGTGGCGCAAGTCGACGCCCAGGCTGAATATCTTAAATATTTCCCGAAATTCATTAAAAGGGGTATCGAGGCCGATTTGCTCGATGCGAAGCTGGCACAATTTGATTTGACGTTGCTGGGTGAAGCATTGAAGCCGGAGCGCGATCTGCAATTCGGTTATCTCGGCCTGCAGACGCTGTACGACCGTTATTTCCTGCACGTCCGCGATATCCGCATCGAAATGCCACAAGCATTCTACATGCGTGTGGCGATGGGCTTAGCTTTGAATGAAATCAACCGCGAAGCGCGTGCTATTGAGTTCTACAACCTGTTGTCGAGTTTCGATTTCATGAGCTCGACACCGACCCTTTTTAACTCCGGCACCCAGCGCCCGCAGTTGTCGTCGTGCTACCTGACAACGGTGGCCGATGATCTCGACGGCATTTACGAAGCCATCAAGGAAAATGCCTTATTGGCGAAGTACGCCGGCGGCCTCGGCAATGACTGGACGCCAGTGCGTTCGCTGGGTGCCCACATCAAAGGCACCAACGGCAAGTCGCAAGGCGTGGTGCCCTTCCTGAAGGTGGTCAACGATACCGCTGTGGCGGTCAACCAGGGCGGCAAGCGCAAGGGCGCAGTCTGCGCCTATTTGGAAACCTGGCACATGGACATCGAGGAATTCCTCGACTTACGTAAAAATACCGGCGACGATCGCCGTCGTACCCACGACATGAATACTGCCAACTGGATTCCCGATCTGTTCATGAAGCGCGTGATGAAAAAGGGCGAGTGGACCTTGTTTTCGCCAAGTGATGCGCCGGACCTGCATGACAAGGTCGGCAAAGCCTTCGAAGCTGCTTATACCGGCTATGAAGCCAAGGCGGCACAAGGAGAATTGCGTCTGTTCAAGAAAGTTCAGGCGCTGGATCTATGGCGCAAGATGCTGTCGATGCTGTTCGAAACCGGTCACCCATGGATCACTTTCAAGGATCCATGCAATATCCGTTCGCCGCAGCAGCACGTCGGCATGGTGCACAGCTCAAACCTGTGCACCGAGATCACACTGAATACCAATGAATCCGAGATCGCGGTTTGTAATCTGGGGTCGGTCAATCTGCCGGCGCATATGAAAGACGGCCAACTGGATCGTGCCAAATTGCAGAAAACCATCAATACTGCGATGCGCATGCTGGATAATGTGATAGATATTAACTATTATGCAGTCAAGAAGGCGCGTGATTCTAACCTGCAGCACCGTCCGGTTGGACTCGGCATCATGGGTTTCCAGGATTGTCTGCACATGATGCGCGTGCCTTATGCATCAAAAGAAGCGGTCGAATTTGCCGATCGTTCGATGGAGATAGTTTGTTTCCATGCCTACTGGGCATCGACCGAATTGGCGGAAGAGCGCGGCCGTTACAGCAGCTACCGCGGCTCCTTGTGGGACCGTGGCATCCTGCCGCAAGATTCGCTGAAACTGCTGGCGGAAGAGCGCGGCGGCTATCTCGAAACCGATCTGTCCGAGTCGTTGGACTGGACAGAACTGCGTGCCCGCATCAAGCAATATGGCATGCGGAATTCGAACTGCGTAGCTATTGCGCCGACCGCGACGATCTCGAACATCATCGGTGTATCGGCATGCATCGAACCGACTTACCAGAATCTGTACGTGAAATCGAACTTGTCCGGCGAATTCACTGAAATCAATGGGTATCTGGTGCGTGACCTGAAAGCGCGAGGCCTGTGGGATGAAGTGATGATCTCCGACCTCAAGTATTTCGACGGTAGCCTGGCCAAGATCGACCGCATTCCGCAGGATTTGCGCGATATTTATGCCACCGCATTCGAAGTTGAGCCGTCCTGGCTGGTGGAAGCCGCATCGCGCCGTCAGAAGTGGATCGATCAGGCTCAGTCGTTGAATATCTATATGGCAGGCGCATCCGGAAAGAAGCTGGATGAAACCTACAAGCTGGCATGGTTGCGTGGTCTCAAAACCACCTACTACCTGCGTACCATCGGCGCCACGCATACCGAGAAATCGACGTCGAAAACCGGCGCGTTGAATGCGGTGGCGGTTGGCGACGGTATCGACGGCGGTGAGGCAGCAACATACGGCACTGTAGCAGTGGAAGCAGCGCCGCAGGAACGGGATGGCCTGGTGTGCACCATGCGTCCTGGCGATCCTGATTTTGAAGAATGTGAAGCTTGCCAGTAAGCTAGCTATTTTGAGGGTAGAGGCGCGCCGCGAGTGTTGAACAGCCGCCGTATCGTGGCGAATTACTCTGCCCCCAATTCACTAGCTAAAACACGTCAATTACAAAGAGAGATAGTGCGGGCAGTAGGTTTGCGCGCCCTACAAAGATAAAGGAATAAAGAATGCTCTCCTGGGATGAAGAAAAAAGTTTGGTGTCCGCTCCTCGTGCCCCGTCGGCACAGCCAGGGTTTCCTCCCTCGGCTCATCCACAAACGTCCGATACTGCTTTTAACCCGGCGCTCATGGGGCAGGTAACTTCTGCGCTTGCGGCCGATACTACGCACCGCGTCAATTCTGCCGACAAGCGCATCATCAATGGTTATACCGACGTCAACCAGTTGGTGCCGCTCAAGTACAAATGGGCTTGGGACAAGTACCTGGCAGGCTGCGCCAACCACTGGATGCCGCAGGAAATCAACATGCAGCGCGATATCGCACTGTGGAAGAACCCGAACGGTCTGACCGAAGACGAACGTCGTCTTGTCAAGCGCAATCTGGGATTTTTCGTCACTGCCGATTCGCTGGCCGCTAACAATATCGTGCTTGGCACCTATCGCCATATTACGGCGCCGGAATGCCGTCAGTACCTGCTGCGCCAGGCGTTTGAAGAGGCGATTCATACCCACGCTTATCAATACATCGTGGAATCGCTCGGTTTGGACGAAGCCGAGATATTCAACGCCTATCACGAAATCAAATCGATCAGCGATAAGGACGAGTTTCTGATCCCTTTCATCAATACGTTGACCAATCCTGAGTTCAAGACCGGTACCACTGAGAACGATCAGAAGCTGCTGCGTTCGCTGATCATTTTCGCCTGCATTATGGAAGGACTTTTCTTCTATGTCGGCTTCACGCAGATCCTTGCTCTGGGCCGTCAGAACAAGATGATGGGTGCCGCTGAACAGTATCAATACATCTTGCGTGACGAGTCGATGCATTGCAATTTCGGGATCGATTTGATCAATACGATCAAGATGGAAAATCCGCATTTGTGGACTATGGAATTCCGCGATGAAATTAAAGCGTTGTTTTTAAGCGCAGTAGAGTTGGAATATCGTTACGCAGAGGATACAATGCCAAGTGGAGTGCTCGGTTTGAATGCGCCAATGTTCAAAGAATATTTACGGTTCATCGCAAATCGCCGCGCGCAGCAGATCGGACTGGGCCCAATGTTTCCTAAAGAAGAAAACCCCTTTCCCTGGATGAGTGAGATGATAGATCTGAAAAAGGAACGCAACTTTTTTGAGACTCGTGTAATCGAATACCAAACTGGTGGTGCACTGAACTGGGAATAAAAGCTTCAGATCTCTAATATATCGTCGGCTACTTAC
Source organism: Collimonas sp. UBA1456 (assembly GCA_002325825.1). Taxonomy (GTDB): domain Bacteria; phylum Pseudomonadota; class Gammaproteobacteria; order Burkholderiales; family Burkholderiaceae_D; genus Collimonas. The sequence goes on along the minus strand of DCSW01000085.1, from coordinate 874 downwards.
CGTCAATTCAGTCATGTTTGGCGACATTTTTGTTTGCAAAAGCAAAGTATCTCCGCAATAGAATTGCGACGTTAGCGTAACCGCCGGCGTTTTTTGGACATGGAATGCGGCAGATAAGTGCTGTGAAAGGCGCTGAGCCAATGATGGTTGGAAGTGCTGCATCAATGAGGGAAATGAAGTAGTTCAGCTGGTGCTGAACTCATTAGCACAAGCTGAACTGATTGTCCTAATGAATAATCCGCCGTACCCATCGCGATGGGTACGGCGGATTTCCAACTTGAAGTTTGATTTTTTCCATCACGCGAAGGAGAAACAAAATGGTAACAGCAGAAAAGAAGCCCGCAGCGAATGAGTCCGCTGCGAAGAAGGCAGCGCCAGCCAAGAAGCTAATAGCAAAAGCAGCAGTTAAGAAACTAGTTGCAAAGAAAGCTATTGCAGCTGAAAATTCAGTAGCGGCAAAGAAGTCAGTGGCCAAGCCTGCAGCGAAACCAGCTATCAAGAAGCCGGCGGTTAAGAAAGTCGCAGCTAAGCCAGCATTAAAAAAGCCAGTAGCTAAGGTAGCAGCGAAACCTGCGGCAGAGCCAGCAGTCAAGACAGTGCTCAATCCGGCAGCAGCTTGGCCTTTCCCGACTGGTATACGTCCGTAATTCGCGTTTGTCAGTACACCTGAGTCCCCTTAAAGGTATCACCCGCTGTTATATGTTGGTTCTATAAAGAAATTTTTTATTTTTATAGCCGTTTCTGACTCGAATATCTGGTTCTGAGATCAGGCATTAACAGCGGATGCCAGCGATAACCCCGATGTAATCAGCCGCCGCAATGCAGCGGGGTAGATTGAGTTCTATCCGAAAGTTATCGGAAGATAATGCGCGTG
>DCSW01000010.1 GCA_002325825.1 Collimonas sp. UBA1456 | reverse complement strand
CAAGATTCTTGTCGCAACGCAACTCTCGGTAGCACGGCCAGAGGTGGAATCTAGGAAGCATGAAGACGGCGATGCTCGGAGCCACAGAATATCGCGCAGGAAGAATCGGTAATCGCTTCCGACACCGGGAAGTGCATGCCGCAATGGGTGCATGCGACCATCGCTTCGGCCGCTGTCGGCCCGAGCGCGGCGGATCCTGGCATAGCGCCATAAAAAGAACTGTCGTTGGATGAAGAACGATCGCGGCCGACGTTCTTTTTGAGACGCTGAAACCAGCCAATCAAGGCCAGCAGGATCACAATCAAAATAATAAATCTCATACAAATACCCGATGCAATACAACTTCAAGTACGAAACGGCTCCCAACATAGGCTAGTAGCAAAATGGCAAACCCGGTCAAGGTAAAGCCGAGCGCCGTGCGACCGCGCCAGCCTTGCCATTTACGACCAGCCAGCAACAGACCGAACAAGGTCCACGACAACATGGTGAAAATGGTCTTGTGATCCCACTTGAAGACCTTATCAAACAACTGTTCGGAGAACATCATGCCAGACAGAACCGTCAGCGTGAGCAGCGCGAAACCGAAACCGATCAGACGAAACAATAGTTTTTCCATGATCAGCAGAGCTGGCAGGCGATCCAGCGCGACACCAAACCAACCGCCCCTGGCGCCGCCTGGGCAGGTATGCAGTCGCGACTCCTGCAGTACCATCAACACCGCATGAAAAGCGGCGATGGTGAGGGTGCTGTAGGCCAAAATAGAGATAACGATATGCCACAGGAACACCGACGATTTGTCGTCCAGAGGCATCATATTTCCAGGAAATATGGCCGGTAGCATTGCTGCCACGGCAGCCATCGGCAGCACTAGGACCCGCAGTCCGTCAAACGTGTAATTACGGTTCTCCAGCCAGTAGGCCGCCACCGACACCCATAACGTTGTCGACAACATCATCGAGAATCCGACCCGCAACTTTTGCGATCCGACCACGTCGACCCACAGCACGCCACCATGCAGCAGCCAGGCGGTGACAACGATAATCACAATAGTCTGGCGCCGATTGGATGGCAAAAAGGTGCAGCCTATATATAAGAGCGCCACCAGAACGAAAAGATATGTTTGCATTGCGTCAGTTTACAACAAGTGACGCGACAGCAGCTTGATAACAACGCTTAATAATAATAGCGTGAGCGCGCGCAACATTTCACGCAAGCCGTCGTATGGTGCATCTGGCGTTGCTTCCGCATTTGCTTCCACTATTGAACCCGCTGTTTTTGAGCCAAACCAGCCTATGGCCGGGCAGCTCATTGACATTCATACATCGCGAGGTATCCCTGGTACTACTTGGCGCATCGCTATTTATAGACAAAATTTCCAGCATGCACTCGACAAGATCGTAGATTTTGCTCGGCATCAGGTAGAATCGATTTTTAAAAACATTAGTATATTCATTTTCAATTCAAATTGGCGTGTCGCTTGACACAAAGTTTGCATGCAGTCCGAGTCGCATCGACCAATTGCACCTCTTCTGGAAACGCTGTTACCCATGCTCGACAATCTTACCCAACGCCTCGCCAAAGTCGTCAAAACCATGCGCGGCGAAGCGCGCCTCACCGAAGCCAACACCGCGGATATGCTACGTGAAGTCCGGCTGGCTCTGCTGGAAGCCGACGTGGCCCTGCCGGCAGTACGCGAATTCATCGTCAACGTCAAACAAAAAGCGCTCGGCGAAGAAGTGATTGCATCGCTGACTCCTGGCCAGGCGCTGGTCGGCGTGGTGCAACGCGAATTGGCCTCACTGATGGGCGCCGATCTCGGTCCAGAGGCGTCACAACTGAATTTTACCACCCAGCCACCGGCGATCATCCTGATGGCAGGCCTGCAAGGCGCCGGTAAAACCACTACGGTCGGTAAACTCGCCAAATATCTGCGCGAACAAAAGAAGAAAAAGGTATTAACAGTTTCTACCGATGTCTACCGTCCGGCCGCAATCGGCCAGCTGCAAACCGTGACCGCACAGATTGGTGCCGACTTCTTCGCTATCGCGCCGACCGATAAGCCCGTCGAGATCGCACTGGCGGCGCTGGATTACGCCAAGCGCCATTATCATGACGTGCTGATCATCGATACCGCCGGCCGCTTGGGTATCGACGCAACGATGATGCGGGAAATCAGTGCTATCCACGCCGCCATCAAGCCGATCGAAACCCTGTTCGTCGTCGACGCCATGCTCGGCCAGGATGCCATCAATACAGCCAAAGCCTTCAACGAGGCGTTACCGTTGACCGGTATCGTGCTGACCAAGCTGGATGGCGATGCCCGCGGTGGTGCAGCATTGTCAGTGCGACATATAACCGGCAAACCGATCAAGTTTGCCGGTGTCGCCGAAAAATTGGATGGCCTGGAAGCTTTCGATCCGACTCGCATGGCGAACCGCATTCTCGGCATGGGCGACATCCTGGCGCTAGTCGAAGAAGTGCAAAAAGGCGCCGACATCGAAGCAGCCAAGGATCTAGCGCACAAGATCAAAGACGGCGGCAAGTTCGACCTAAACGATTTCATGGCGCAACTTGGCCAGATGAAGAAAATGGGTGGATTGTCGAACTTGATGGACAAATTGCCGGCCCAGTTCCAGCAGACGGCAGGCGGCGCCAATATGGATAAGGCTGAAAAACAGGTACGCCGGATGGAGGGTATCATTAACTCGATGACCGCCCAGGAACGCGCAAAACCAGAACTGATCAAAGCCTCACGTAAACGCCGCATCGCGGTCGGCGCCGGTGTTCAAGTGCAGGAAGTCAATCGCATGCTGTCGCAATTCGATCAAATGCAATCGATGATGAAAAAAATTAAGAGTGGCGGCATCATGAAAATGATGCGCAGCATGAAGAGCGTCATGCCGGGCATGCGCTGAAGCACTCCTACCATACCGAATCAATTGTAAAATCGACAGAAAACATAGAGAAAATTCTTGCAAGTCAATGACTTGCAAGAATTTTTTATCGTTATCAGCGGTATTCTCCTGTCTCGCGACTAGCCGCCGTGGCCATCTGTTATCCAGATCCGAAGCAGATCCAACCACGCCAATCCGGCGCAGACGCTGCTCCCGCCGGGCATTCCTGTTCCGTATAAAAAGCCGCACAAACCCATAAAAAACACTTGCATAGCAAGGAAAAGCACAACAGTATTAGCAATGCATGCTTGACGTATTTTCTCAATATCCCTGAAGGAGACTCAAAGATGGCCACAGTAACAAAAAAACCAGCAGCAAAGAAAGCTATCGTACCGGCAAAAGCACCGACCCAATCAGCGCAAAAAGCGACTCCTAAAAAAGTCCCTGCAATCGGTACTGTCGTACGCAAGCCTAATGCAGCATTCATGAAACCACTGACACCATCCGCCACACTGGCTGCAGTAGTCGGCGCAACGCCGCTGCCACGTACTGAAGTGACCAAGAAGGTGTGGGAATACATCAAGAAACATAATCTGCAAAATCCAGCAAACAAACGCAATATTCTTGCAGATGAAAAACTAAAGGCTATCTTTGGCGGCAAAAAGGAAGTGTCGATGTTTGAAATGACCAAGCTCATTTCCGACCACCTGAGATAATGCTTGTGCTTGGGGCACAGCCTGACTTAGTTCAACGAGAGTCCAACATGACTTCCTGAGTGCCAAACAAAAACGCCCGCGCGATGCGGGCATTTTTGTTTTCGCGGTATCACTGCTATGCCGGCTATCAGTCACCGTTAATCCACATCAATTAAGTAAGTCGGAATAATCGATATCCGTATAGCCAGTTAGTGTTTTCTACGGCAATGGATTGGGCGCATTGATCCGGCTTAAGCGGATTTCGCGCCGCACCTGGCCACGCGCATCGTTGGTCTCGACACGGCGCGGATACTGACCTTTGACATCCCAGCTGACGCGCACCATAATATCTCCGCGCTTGCTTTCAAAAAGCTGCGAATCACTCAGATAAAAAATACGGTTCTGCTGCGAACATAATTTAGATGTCGGGGCAGCGCCAAAGCCTATAAATAGATTTGTG
>DCSW01000012.1:8384-8538 GCA_002325825.1 Collimonas sp. UBA1456 | reverse complement strand
CCAAATCCTGACGTTGTATGGCAAGGGCTTATCCACGCGTGAAATCGTGCAAACCTCCAAGGAAATATACGATGACGATGCTGGCAAGGCGATCTATACGACCAATATCATTGAGTCTCTCAACAGCTTTCGCTGCGCAGTGGTGCACCGAAAG
>DCSW01000012.1:2982-8257 GCA_002325825.1 Collimonas sp. UBA1456 | reverse complement strand
ATTTACACAGAAGCGTTTACAGGCTCTAATCATTAACCGAATGAATCCGGGCTAAGAGACCAATAATTCTGGGCTACTTTCTGCAAATATCAAAATTTTTCACACGAATTGTCCACGAATTTTTCAAATCTATGACTTCTATCTCCATCAAAACCGCCGAGGACATCGCCGGCATGCGCATCGCCGGCCGGCTTGCCTCGGAAGTACTCGATTACATCACTCCCTTCGTCAGGGTCGGCGTGATGACAGGTGAGCTTGATCGGCTGTGCCACGAATACATGCTAAATGTGCAAGATTCGATTCCTGCACCGCTGAATTATTGCCCACCCGGCTACACGCCTTATCCAAAAGCGATCTGCACTTCGGTCAACGACGTGATTTGTCATGGCATTCCTGGCGATAGGGTCTTGAAGAGCGGCGACATGGTCAACCTCGACATCACCGTCATCAAGAATGGTTACCACGGCGACACCAGTCGCATGTTCTATCTCGGCGAGCCGTCGATCATGGCCAAGCGCCTGGGCGACATCACTTATGAATGCATGTGGCTGGGTATCGCCAAGATCAAGCCCGGTGCACACTTAGGCGACATCGGCCATGTAATCCAACGGCACGCCGAAAAAGCCGGCTACAGCGTGGTCCGCGAATTCTGCGGGCACGGCATTGGCAAGGTATTTCATGAAGAGCCGCAAGTATTGCATTACGGTCTTCCAGGGACACTGGCACGCCTGGAAGCGGGCATGATTTTCACAGTTGAGCCGATGATCAATGCCGGCCGCCGGGACATCCGCGAAATGGGTGACGGCTGGACCATCAAGACCAAGGATCGCAGCCTGTCGGCACAGTGGGAACACACCGTGCTAGTGACAGAAACCGGCTACGAAGTGTTAACTGTATCCAATGACACGCCAGCGCCGCCGGTTTTCATTCAACAACCAGCCAACGCCTCCACGGCGTAGCCATCGCTACGTACATGACAACCCTTGCAGCCGCCCTCAAGAAGCAGCTTAGAACCGAGCGGCAAACCATCATCTCCGCTTTTCTCGTCGAGGGTAAACCTGCCGAGGTGCTGACGGCGTTACGCCGCAGCGTCGACATGGTGCTGACGCAAGCTTGGAAAATGCTGGGGTTGCCGCCTAGTGCGGCATTGGTGGCCGTCGGCGGGTATGGTCGCGGCGAGCTGTTCCCACACTCGGACGTTGATGTATTGATCCTGCTGAAAGCCGTCCCCGACGTCGCGCTAAAAAGCCAACTGGAAAACCTGGTGCAACTGTTTTGGGACATCGGTCTGGAAATCGGCCATAGCATTCGCACCGTTGATGAATGCCTGACCGAATCGGCCGCCGACATCACGGTGCAGACCAGTTTGCTAGAAGCACGCCTGGTAACCGGCAACCAGACGTTGTTTCAGCAATTGCAGGAACGCAGCAACGCGGCGATGGATACGTGCGCTTTTTTCCAGGGAAAAATCCTGGAAATGCGACAACGTCATGTCAAGTACGAAGACACTATCTACAGCCTGGAACCGAACTGCAAGGAAAGCCCGGGTGGCTTGCGTGACCTGCAAGTGATACTTTGGGTTGCGAAGGCTGCCGGCCTCGGCGATGCCTGGTCCAAACTGGCCAAGCAAGGCCTGCTCACGACCACTGAAGCGCGCCAGTTGACACGCCAGGAACGTGTATTCAAGAATATCCGAATTCGGCTGCACATCTACGCCAACCGACGCGAAGATCGGCTGGTATTCGACGTCCAGACGCCGATCGCCGAAGCACTCGGTTTCAAGATCACGAAAACCAGACGCGCCAGTGAGTATCTGATGCAGCAATACTACTGGGCCGCCAAGGCGGTCACCCAGCTCAACATGATCCTGTTGCAGAACATCGAAATACAATTATTTCCGCAGCCGATGGTGTCACAACGCATCAACGATCGCTTCAATCAGGTTAATCGCTTGATCGATATTGCCCATCACGACCTGTTTAAGACCACGCCGTCAACGATACTGGAACTGTTCCTGCTGCTGGCCCAGCACAGCGAGTTGAAAGACATGACGGCGCGCACTCGACGCGCGCTGTGGCATGCACGCGCCAAGGTCGACAACAGTTTCCGCCGTGACCCGCTGAATCGCTCACTGTTCCTGCAAATCATCAAGGCGCCGCAAGGCATTACCCATGCGCTGCGCGGCATGAATCAGACCAGCATTCTGGGGCGTTATCTGCCGAATTTTCGACGTACCGTCGGCCAGATGCATCACGACCTGTTTCAGGTGTACACGGTTGACCAGCATATCCTGATGGTGGTGCACAACGTGCGCCGCTTCACAATGAGCGAACACGCCCACGAGTATCCGTTCTGCAGCCAGTTGATCACCAACTTCCCGCGTCCGTGGCTACTCTATATTGCGGCGCTGTTCCACGATGTCGCGAAGGGCCGCGGCGGCAACCATTCCAAGTTAGGCATCGCCGATACCCTTAACTTCTGTCATCAACATGGCTTGCCGGCGCAGGACAGCGAACTGGTGGTATTCCTGGTGGAACATCGCCTTACCATGTTGCAAATCGCACAAAAACAAGACCTGTCAGATCCCGATGTGACCCAGCATTTTGCTGGCGTGGTCAAGGATGAACGCCACTTGACCGCGCTCTATCTGCTGACAGTGGCCGATATCCGCGGCACCAGCCCGAAAGTCTGGAACGCCTGGAAAGGCAAGCTGCTGGAAGACCTATATCGAGTCACGCTGCACGTACTGGGCGGCGAAACGTCGTAGGCTGATCGCGAATTGAAAAACCGTCAGGAAGAAGCCCTAAAAACGCTGCGCCTGTACGGCCTGCCGAAAAGCACCCATAAACAGCTGTGGCAGCAGCTCGATGTCGCCTACTTCCTGCGACACAACTCTTCCGACATCGCCTGGCAAACGCGCTCTTTCTACAATCAAGCCAAGAGCGCCACGCCAAATAGCAATTACAGGAAACGATCCGGTATCTTGCGGCTACCCTTGTCCAGCGCTTGCGTATCGCGGATCAGGAACTGTACGCTGTGATTATCGGCGATCAACCGGCTGGTTGAAGCGATGCGGCGGATATCTTCTTCGCCTTTCAGCGTAAACAATGCCTTCCTGCGATTGGTTTCGACAAACCAGGTGCATGGCGCGTTGTAGTTGAAGATGCGCTGGATGCGTTGAATTTCCGGCATGAATTCGCGGCTCGCCAACTCCTGTTCGACACATGACACGGGTAGCGTCGTTCAGGTCACTCAGCGGCATGATCCAAGTCAGCGCCTGATCATCGGCATTGATCAGCGCGATGCCGTCATCGGCGTGCCGATCAGAAAAGTCCGCACCGGCACAACGCCTTCGAAGCGGTCGCTATTCGCGGCAGTAAACATCAGCGTGCCAAATGTATTGCGGCTCAGTTTTAAATCACGTGTTGTCATGCCACGCTCTCATCATTTTCTTCACTATCCTTATCAATCAACTTGCGGCATCCCTTCAGTACTGTTGGCATTGCGCAACTGCACCTGGTAAAGACAATAGTAAGAGCCTTCGCGCAGCATCAGTTCGTCGTGATTGCCGACCTCGAGAATCTAGCCACGGTCCAGCACCACTAACCGGTCGGTTTTGAGTAACATCGACAGACAATGAGCAATCGCGATCGTGGTGCGGCCCTGCACCAGGCTGTCGAGTGTTTTCTGAATTTCTTTCCCAGTTGTGGTGTCGGACGAAGATGTCGCTTCATCCATAATCAGGATACGCGGATCGATCAGCAGCGCGCGTGCAATCGAAATCTGCTGACGCTCACCAACCAGTGAATCGTAGACCTATGGCAGACGCAAGATGAATTCGTATGCATACGCAGCCCGCGCTGCCGCGACGATTTCCTCGCGTGTGGCGTCCGGCTTGCCGTAGCATATATTCTCAGTAATCGTGCCGAAGAAGACGAACGGCTCTTGCAACACCAGGCCGATATTGCGGCGATATTCGGAAATTGGCATCGAACGAATATCGACGACGTCGAGCCGGATCGGATTCCTCCGAGATATCATAGAAACGACAGATCAGATTGACCAGCCTACTCTTGCTGGAACCGCTGTAACCAACCAAGCCGATCATCTCGCCCGACTTGATCGATAGACTGACGCCGCGCATCACGGCACGGTTACCGTAACGGAAACCGATGTCGCACAATTCGATGGTGCCGTTGATATACCCCAGATGGACGAGATTGACTGGTTCCGGCACGCTCGATACGTGGTCCAGAATTTCTAAAATGCGCTTGGCGCCGACCGCTGATTTTGCGGTACCGAAACGATCCAGCTCATCGAATCGAGACGGGTATAAAAGAGGCTGGTGCAAGCTAGGAACGGAGCCTGCATACTGACCGTGATCTCATTCTTGGAAACCTGCCAGGTACCGAAGACTCACACTACTAGCAAGCCGACTTCGGTCAGCAAGAGCACCGTCCGGCGAGAACAATGATTAAATCTTGTTGACGCGGTCATTGCCCAGCAGGTTGTACTGATTGGCCCAGCGGAAACGGCTAGCTTCGTGCTTTTCCTGGGCGAACGCCTTGACTACGCGGATGCCGAGGCATGGTATCGGCTAGCACATTGGTGACTTCGGCCTAGATGCGATAGATCTTTTTAAAGCCACGCTCGAGACGAGCCTGCACCACGTGAATCATCAAGGCGATGAACAGCAGCGGAATCAGGGTCACCATCGCCAGGATATAGGTCCGCGCCCAACCCAGGTTCCACGCCGCCAGCAAGGCAGACAGATAAAGTTTATCCAGATGAACATCGATAAGCTTATTATTTTGATAATTAATTGGCACGTTATTCATCAGCGGCTCCATCAAATAAGGCGACACCAGCGTGGCAGCGGTGGAAATCAGCATCAGGATGAAACCGAGCAACAACATACTTTTATACGGCTTGGCAAAATGCGCCAGACGGAATGGTTCCCAGGTAGAAGGCGACACGTCGACTTTTCCCGGACAGATCAGGTATTGCTGCCGGCCGGCAGCGATACCTGATCTTCGTGGACACACACAGTTTGGACCTAGCAGGGCGCAAAGCGTCAATGTTGAGGCCGAGCATATAGCGCCAGCAAGTTAGTTGTCGTTGCTCGTCTTGAAACTCCAGTCTACCGACACCGACATGATCGTGGTACTTGAGATGCAGTCCGAGGCTGTAAGGCCAGGCACGCCAGCTGCTGTTGTAGTTCCCCCGTCAAGTAGCCATTAAGGATGTAGATTTTTCTGCCTGTTGCCGATACGAT
>DCSW01000012.1:0-2810 GCA_002325825.1 Collimonas sp. UBA1456 | reverse complement strand
TCCGACCGTAACTCTGGACCGTTAAAATGGCACGATGACGTTCTCGCGCGTATCAATCCATTCACAGCCTGCCAACTTCAGCACCAGGAATTTGTTCAGGTTCAGCATCGCCAACGCAGGATGCCTAGGCAAACTGAGGTAGTTACCAGCATCACCAGATGTTTGGTCGCATCAAAGCTGAGCACGTTCAAGTAATGAGGTTGCGTTGCGACAAGAATCTGTGGCAATACAGGCTATGAAAAATAGCTGCCAAATTCTGATTAGTATTGCTCTTCGGAAGGCTCTCAAACGACTGCACTATCCTTTGGAGATCATGCTTGTCTGGGTGCACTGGCATGTGGCCTACCCTCGCTCTTGTGTCACATTGAAGAAATGATGCAAGAGCGAGAGGGGGGGTGTCGACCACACCATGGTGCATCGCTGGGCGATAAAAATGTTGCCGGTACTGGCAGTCATTGTGCATCGTCACAAGCGGACTTTAGGTCACAGCTGGAGCCTTAATGAGACTTATATTAAGGTTTTCTGTGAGTTGAAATACCTCCACCGTGCTGTAGATAAGTACGGTGACAAGGTGGATTTTCTTCTTACTGAAGTGCCAGAATCATTATCGCCATGCCGGTAGCGATACTATGCACATGATCAAAAAAGGACAGTGGCGCCGCCCCGACAACCAAACTATGTCCGCAGCAGGTCCATTCTATGGACTAGATTTTTAATCAAATAAACTCAATGTGCTTTTACGCTACCAGCCACCCCTATTGCAACAGAACCTGAAACTGTCTTGTTAGTCTGGGGAATATCATTTATAAAAAATAATTTTTTTATAAATGAGCGATTTTTAAAAATTAAATATTTAAAAACAAAAGAAAAACCATTAGATTCTAAGATTTAATTATTTCATATTCTCTACTTAATTTATTTACAGCGAAAAACCAAACAAAACAAAAAAATGAAAAAATTATTGTTATGTAAATTATTGTCGTCAAATTACTATATGCTGCATTTGGAAAAATAATCAAAATTGAGGATTGTAAAAGTGCCCCACCCGCTTTACCGAACCTTCCACCAATGACATCAACCGCCGCTTTTCCTTTGGTTTTTAATTCATTTTCCAATGGAATATATGCCATTTCTTTAGTAGAGTCAAATAAAGAATATTTTGTAGCTTTGCTTACAATATTCTGGATCGCGCCTAATAAAACCGCAATAATTATTGGTCCAGACCCAACAATTACAGAACCAAAAATTAAAGAGTTAGACTGAAAAATACACAAACCGAAAAAACCTAACCCCGTAATTGAAATAATAATAGGCGTAATAAGAGCTGAAGTTTTCCACCTAAACAGCCTCAGTATATTACTTGCAAAGAAAAACAATACTACTGACCCTAAACCCATAAACTGGCTATAAACCCCCATGAAATTCAAATATTCATTTTGAGACGGATAAAGCTCTCTGACTTTAGCTTTCCAAGGCCCCTCTACTAAATTTATAGTAATTCCATAGCAAACAATTAACAAAAGAATTAGACCTAAATACTTAGAACTTGTTATTAATTTCATGCTTTCTTTAAAAGAAAGTTTTGACTTCTTATTTTTTATTTTTAGTTCTGGTTTTAAATATTTTGAATCAATTAAAACAGAAGTGTTTATGAAATAGTACGATAATATAGAAAAAATACAAAAAACAGATATAGTCAAAAATGACGCAGTAATCGTTACTGAAGGAGAGGCATGCGAAAATATTCTCGTAAAAGTTCCTGCTAATATCAATCCAAAATTACCTAGTAACCCGAACATTGAATAAAATCTTTTTGCTTCTTGTGTTGTACAAATTTTGTTAGCAAATTGCCAAAATAAAAGGGATAGCATTATACTTCCCCATAGCTCTGCTAATACATATACCAAGGAGTATGACCATTTACCACTTAACAATATGAACCACTTTAGCCTAGGAAACTCATTGACCAAAAGAACTATTGTTTCTGATTTTGGATGTATTGCGTGTTGATTTGGATAAAGAAAGAATGCAAATATTAGAAAGAAGCTTATAAAAAAAATATTTATCAGATAGAATGTTTTTCTATCGTCAAGATAATTTAGAATTTTAATATATGCTATTGTGAATATTAAAGCTGCCGGAACTACAATATATAACTTTAAAAAGCTAATGGATTCTGCGCCTACAGATGAAACTATAAGAGAATCTTTTAGATTTCTCAATATTTGATAATTAAAAAGCGTACAGAACATAAGCAATGCAAGCGGAAGAAATTTTTTTAATTCTTCCTTCTTAATTGGCCATAAAATGTTAGATATTTTATAGAATAAAATTTTTCTTTCAATTGCATTCAATAAATTTAGCATAATGTTTTATACGTGATAAGTACGGGTTACTGTAAGGATAAGACAAGCCCTATTTTTTTAATAGGGTAAATTGATTAACACTTTCCTACAAACAGGGCGGCTTCATATCAAAAAAATAAGCCGGGTTTGAAATCACTGCGCTAGGCTCTGTTGCAATAGCGTAGCGGTGGCTGGTCAAGCAGAAGCACATTAAGTTTAATTGATTAACACAAGCTAGTCCATACAATGGATCTGCTGCAGACATAGTTTGGCTGTCGGGGCAGCGCCACTGTTCTTTTTGCTCCTGTCCCTTTTTGATCATACGCATGGTCTCGTTACCGGCATGGCGATAATGATTCTGGCACTTCAGTAAGAAGAAAATCCACCTTGTCACCGTACTTATCTACAGCACGGTGGAGGTATTCCCACTCACAGAAAACCTTAATATAAGTCTCATCAAGGCTC
>DCSW01000069.1 GCA_002325825.1 Collimonas sp. UBA1456 | reverse complement strand
TGTCTCCATGTACAACTTCCTCAATACAACTTCCTCAAAATCGCATTTAAGAAAATCCTACTTTAACTGATAATATTTTGTGGGATGATTACCATACTGCTAGCTTGTTCTATTCCAACAGCCATTTGACACGCATCCGGCGCTCATATCTTGGCACCTGAGCCCCGGCCTGATTGACTTCGACCACCAGCTTGCGCTTTATCAGGCGCTGCAAAATATCGAGCACGGTCGGCTCTGCAATCGATATCACTGGATCACAGCTCCACAGCTAGTTGCCGTCATTGATCAGAGTGTTCAAGAACGGCGGATAATTATCCATCGTTAACGCTTCCTTTGCAGCCAACACTGCAAGCATACGGATTCCAAACTTGTCGAGAAACGGAACGATAAACGCATCGGCGCCAGGATCTTCTTCGGCAGGCACACTGCTCATATCTTGCGTCATTGATTTCTCTACCAACAGGCAAGCCCTCGCAAGCAATGCCGAATTGTCGATCAAGCCATTCAAATGCATGGGACAACGGATCGTCACCGTTAGAGGTAACGCCGTAATGGCGCCACGGGCCAAGGTCGGATCAAAATCATAGCCAATGAAAACTCAACGACAGATGGTGGTGCCTGGATGGATTCCAATGCCAGTCAATATACGAGCAATGCGCAAGATGAAAAGTCCCGGCAATTTGAAGCCGTTTTGCCAGCAACTATGCGTCCAGCGATGCAGAATGATCGCGTGCAATCCTGTGTAACAGGTCAGCACTTCCCACTCGATACGGGCGGCGGAATCCGCGTGCAATATTGTTAGCAATGTCTTCACGAATGCGGCTGAACATAGGGGGTGTCGAATAAATACGGAGGCGTAATGGCATTCCAAATTACGCCTCCGTATTTTACTGCGAAAGTCCGGAAAATTGACCTGGAATTACCCGAAAATTCAAGCTACCGGCACCGTGGCGGGCGGTATGCCATCATGCCAGAGGTTATACGGAGTGCGATCAACAACCCTTGACCATGCGCTGGCGACGGGCTTCGTAAAGGCAAACGCCAGAGGCGACCGATACATTCAGGCTTTCAACCGAACCGAACATCGGCACGTTGACCAGCACGTCGCAGGTTTCTCGTGTCAAGCGGCGCATGCCTTCACCTTCGGAACCCATTACAATCGCAGCTGGTGTCGAGATGTCTGCTTCATACAAGCTTTTTTCGCTATCTTCATCGGTGCCGATCAGCCAGATTTCGCGCTCTTTCAGTTCACGCAAGGTACGTGCCAGATTGGTCACGGTAATGTAAGGCACGGTTTCGGCCGCACCGCTGGCGACCTTGGCTGCAGTGGCATTGAGGCCTACAGCACGGTCTTTTGGGGCAATCACGGCATGTGCACCGGCACCGTCGGCAACCCGCAGGCAAGCACCCAGATTGTGCGGATCGGTGATACCGTCAAGGATCAACAGCAGCGGCGGCCCGACAATCGCATCCAGTAACTCATCCAAATTGCGCGCCAGAGATAATTCACCTACTTTGCCGACAACACCCTGGTGACGACGCGTGCCGACGATATTCGACAAACGCTGGTCATCCATGGGAATCAAACGTACACCCGCAGCTTTCGCAGCGTGCAGCAAATCCTGCATGCGACGATCGCCACGACTGGCATCAACGTATATTTCTTCAACCGACGACGCCTCATGACGCAAACGCGCGGTGACGGCATGAAAACCAAAAATTATTTTACTTCTCATATGCTTTTATCTACCTGATTCTATCTACTGGATATCCACTATCTTTTTACGCTTGCTCGACTTCGTAAAGGCTTTAGGCACACGCGATTTTTTTGTGCTGATGGGGACAGTCTTTGTCGACTTGACGGCCTTGACCTTCTTGGCCTGCGTTACCTTGCTGCCTTCACCAGCAATGCCGGTTATCTTGGCTGCAGGGGTCACCAGCGAAGTTTTCTTCAGTGGCGTGGCTTTCGCCCCGGCTTTGGCGCCAGCCTTATTTTTTGCACCCCGGCTCTGCTCGCTATCGGCACGACGTGCTTCACTCTTAAGCACTGTCTTGATATCCCGCTCGTTGAGCAGACGCAGATCGATCTTGCGCGCATCGAGGTCGACCCGACTGACCTGCACCGTGACCCGGTCGGTCAACTGGTAGCGGATGCCAGTACGTTCGCCGCGCAATTCGTGGCGCGCTTCGTCGTACTGGAAATAGTCGGAACCGAGTTCGGTCACATGCACCAAACCTTCGATGTACAGCGTATCGAGCTGGACAAAAATACCGAAAGTGGCGACACCGGAAATCACGCCGGTAAATTCCTCACCCAGCTTATCGCGGATAAAATAGCACTTGAGCCATGCTTCGACATCACGAGAAGCTTCGTCGGCGCGCCGCTCGTTGGCGGAACAATGCACCCCGAGTGCTTCCCAGAGAGCCAGGCTGCCCTCGTTCTTTTTCTTGCCTGCGGCCTTGTCTTCGGCCTGTTTCTTGCGGCCTGCCGGAGACAGTATCGTGTTCAATGCACTGGTATCGAGCCCCTTGAGATCGTAGCGCTTGCCTTGCAGAATTGCCTTGATGGTACGGTGCGTGAGCAGATCTGGATAGCGACGGATCGGGCTGGTGAAATGCGCATACGACTCATACGACAAGCCGAAGTGGCCGATATTCTCCGGGCTGTAGATCGCTTGCTGCATCGACCGCAGCATCATAGTTTGCAACAGCAACGAATCCGGACGAGTCTTAAGTTTCGACATCAGTTCGGCGTAATCGGAGGCCGAAGGCGTATCGCCGCCGGCAAGCGCCAGTCCGACCTGCTTGAGGAAAGTGCGCAGGGCCGTCAACTTCTCCTTGGTCGGATGGGCGTGGATACGGAACAGGCCCGGATGCTTATGACGGTCCATCAAATCAGCAGCGCAAACATTGGCCGCCAACATGCATTCCTCGATCACCTTATGCGCATCGTTGCGAGTACGCGGCAGGATTTTTTCTATCTTACCGGCGGCGTTACAGACAATATAGGTTTCGATGGTTTCGAAATCAATCGCACCACGCGCTTGGCGTGCCTGCAGCAACGCATTAAATACCTCATACAGATGCAACAGATGCGGCACTAGACCAGGACGCTTGGCTGCTTCCGACCCTTTGATATTAGCGAGGATCGCGGCAACCTCGGTATACGTCAGGCGCGCGGCGGAGTGAATCACCGCTGGATAGAACTGATACGCTTTGATTTCCCCCTTGGCACTGATCACGGCATCGCACACCAGCGTCAGACGATCGACATCGGGGTTCAGCGAACACAAGCCGTTGGATAGTTTCTCCGGTAGCATCGGAATCACACGGCGCGGGAAATACACCGAGGTGCTGCGCTCTAGCGCATCGACATCGAGCGCATCGTTAGACTTGACATAGTGGCTGACGTCAGCAATCGCGACAATCAAGCGATAACCGTTAGAGCGGCCGATCTTGACCGGCTCACAATACACAGCATCGTCGAAATCGCGGGCATCCTCACCATCGATTGTCACCAGCGGCACATCGCGCAGATCGACGCGGTCGGCTAGGTCGGCAACACGGACTTCACCCGGCAGTTTGGCGGCCATTTTCTTGGCCGCCTCGGAGAATTCGTGTGGCACGCTGTATTTACGCACTGCGATTTCGATTTCCATACCTGGAGCGTCTATGTCACCAAGGATCTCGACAATCTTGCCGACCGGCTGACGGTAGCGCGAAGGCTGCTCGGTCAACTCGACGCTGACCACCTGTTCGGTCTTGGCCTCGCCCGGCGAACCCGCCAGGATGATATCCCGGCCGATGCGCTTATCTTCAGGTGTAATCACCCAGACGCCATTTTCATTCAGCAGTCGCCCGATGACATGCGTATTAGCACGCGTCACGACCTCGACAATCGTACCTTCCGGACGACCACGGCGGTCCGTTCCAACAATGCGCACCTGGACGCGATCGCCGTGCAATACTTTCTGCATTTCCTTTTCCGGCAGGAACACATCGTCGCCCCCTTCATCTGAGATCAGAAAGCCATAGCCGTCACGATGGCTACTAACGCGGCCTTCGATAAAGTCGGGCGAATTGGTCAATTTGTAGATACCGCCACGATCCTGGTTGATTTGACCATCGCGTTCCATGGCGCTGAGGCGGCGCTTCAGACCATCCATTTCCTCTGGCTCGACATTGAGTGCGGCAGCGAGAGCAGCAGCATTTTGCGGTTCAGTCGAAGTCCGCAGAAGGCCGAGAATTTCCTCTCGGCTGGGGATTTTGTAGGAATATTGGTTCAAAAGGCTATTTTCAATAGATTGTTATTCAACAAGCCTAGTGTAACGGAGGATTATGACTTTCTCCTAACCAAACAACTTTATATATTACTTACCATCCCACATATTTATTCTCACAGCTATTGACATCTTTTTAAAAAAGCCCATACTACTATCTTAGTAAGCCCACGTGGCGGAATTGGTAGACGCGCATGGTTCAGGTCCATGTGCTGCAAGGTGTGGGGGTTCGAGTCCCTCCGTGGGCACCATAAAACTAGACCATTTTAGATCTATATAATTGGAATTGTAACTGCGCTACAGGCGCCAAATCAAGACAGCAACACAAGATCATGTGTAAGCTCAGTTGAAGGCTTCTTATGCTAGTGAATATCAAGATTTAATTTCTCCTTATATTTTTATTGTAGCGCATGCACACGATGCACCGACCGATTATCGTAACCTCACAGGCCAACAGAAAATATCTATATGGATGATGCGATGGGGAAAAATTGGCCTGCACCTTGATCGTATTCAGCACACCCCCCCAAGATTGGATATTAGCATCGATGACCTAATAGCAAACATTGCTGGTATCGGCGATATTCCAGCTAGCCAGGATGATGCTCTGATTCCAGCCATGCAGCCCTGCTTTGTGATGTAGTAGCGCCAATCGTGAGTCTGGTGTCCCGCGCCAAAGTACCAGAAAAAATTGTTGCAGCCAGTCGCCGAATTGGCTCTGCTACAGCGCTTCGGTGTATAAACATTCAGTTCGGCAAACTGCGTCAGACAGCACGTGTTAATGGTATCGTCATCTGGTCCGGCGACCGGAAAGCGTTTAAGCTACTTCACATTTTGTGATTCCCACTGAACTGCGCCACAACCACTATTCGCTTGCGTATTGCACATGTATGCACGCGATGCTGAAGCCTCTAAATAGCGGCGAGCCTGCCAACATCAAGACGATAACCAAAGTCTCCAAGTGAACCACCGGTAAAAATTCATCACATATCCAAAGCAAAAGCACAGAACATGTAAGGATGTCGGTATGACTACAGCCACAGACAAATCGATCCTGGCAGAATATGCGTTTTGATATAATCGTCAAAGATACAGCGAGATTATCTCGTCGTCAAAATCAGCAAAGCACCCATCTGGAGCATACCATGAGGACATTTATAGTGAAACTGACCAACCAATTTGTCACCGCGCTGTTATGGTGGCCTGCTCTACCTGATCGTGGGCTACAACAGTACATCAGGTAGAGCGACGCCCGACACCATGGCGTCGCCCAGCCATCGATGAAAATCGACGGCGTCAGTGTCACCAGTTTGCCTTTGCTCTGCTGTGCTTTTTTTGAACACGCCAGCAACGACCCCATGCACATGCCCAGCACATAAATGATGTCTTATTACAGCGTCAATCTACGATAGATGGCAACGACCGCATCCATCCGGTCCTCCCCCCGTATCGATACCAGGTCTCCTGGTTCGGTGTCGTGGTCGGTCAGGGTGATCTCATCAGTGGTAACTCTGACCGCTGAAGCACTTTGTGCATTGTGCCGAGGGTAAATTGCGTGCCCTCCATATCGGGGATAAAGCAGTGCTCCGGTACGGTCGTTCATTGTAGGTCCCAGAGAGGAGCAAGCTGCTTGACGTTGAGCAGCCGGGCGCCGGCCACCAAAGCAACGGTTTTGTCGAAATCGAGCAATACCACGCTCATGTCGGTCATCTTGGTTTCTTGACCGACCGGCAGCATCCGCCTGAAATGAAAGTCGGCGCGATCGTCTGAGTGGACGCATTTGAGCACTTAGTCTAACTCGCAGAACGCCTCAAGCGGGACGCAGAATTGTCCCTGCAAGTCGCAGTTCCAGCATAATTTCTTGCTATGCTGCTCGATGCTGTAGACTAATTGTCGGCTCTAACCGTGAGAGCAAGTTCAACGTCACTTTTCCATTGGGTGGCGTTTTCATGCAATTATTTTTTGGTGGTCTTCAGGGCGATGATCAATGGGCGATCCATGCCACCCGAGCGCATATCATGGAAACGCGACCAGCCCGCCAGCACCCGCGTGACGATCAAGATGATGACCAGATCGGAGGCGCCCCATACGCGTGCGGTCGGCCAGAACGGCACATCCATGACTAATAAAAACCGGGTTGTACCAATGGTCGCGCTGACCGCGCTGCAAGTGACGCCAGCGATCAGCGGCCTGCGTACGAAATACAGGCCTTCCATCGGCAGCCGTGTCATCCATACCAGCGTCATGGCTATCGCAGCAACGCCGATCTCATCGAGTGCAAACAATGTAGTGCGCGATACATTACGGCCCTTGCTCCAGATCGAAGCACATGAAGGTGGAAGAAGATGAATCTCTTAGGATCAAAAATTCGATGGTACGTGTGATTGTGAGGGCCAAGTTCGCGCGCAACGACAACGCCCATTACCGCTGGTGGCTTGCATGCATCAATTTGACCGGCTAGTCGCCAGGTGCATAATTGCCCACAAGATCCGCTACCAGACCCTTGTGGTGCACGTCCGCGAGGATGAGTTGACCAGCTTGAAATCGACCAAATTCCCGCAAGAAATTTTGGTGGATGCGCATGTGGTAGTGCTGGAGAACAGTTACCACACGGTGTGCGTCGACAACGACTGCGACCAGTTAATCAACAGCGTGCTGAAATTTTCCGGCTATCTGCCAGCACCAGCCAGGCGGCCAACGCCTGCCACTTTCAGAACACCCGACCTAATTGCAGATACAGGTTCCAGATGCCACGCGGCGCCACTGCCAGACCAAAGTAAAGCGGCCCCAGAAAACTGTTGCCGCCAACAAATATGCTGGCGCTTTTCTTAAATGGACCGGTACCGAAAGTAGAACGGGTCTGCCACACCTCGCCAACCTCCAGGCTGGTTCCCAACACCGTGCTGCGAAAGCCCGATAAATTCATGCCCGGCATGTCGCGCAAGTACGTCAGCCGGCTATACAACAGATAGTTGCCATTAAACTGGTCTGGCGCGTACGCTGACAAATGCTGGAATCCGCCCAGAGAAAATCCGAGTCCACCGTTTCCGGCGACGTTATTCTCCTCATTACCATAGGTACCCGCTGCCTCCAGGGCGAAATTCAGCGTGTTGCCGCCGCGACTGATTGCCCACAATGCCTGGGTCTGGGCATCGCTATAATTATTTTCTGCACCACCGAGACCGACATTGCTGATCGCAGAAAGGTAGTAACCGTTGCGCGGAAATAACGAATCGTCCAGTTGATCGATGGTGAGCTTGACGTTAACTATCGGCTGCTTAATTTGGAACGAATCGAAGTACGTTTCTTTTGAAGCAAAATAGTTAGGTAACAGGACATTGTAGGATGGTGCGGCGGCCATCCACTGATAATTAATACCAGTCCGGAACTCGCCCAAGCGCCCGATCGGTATGCCTAGATCTATCCCAATTTTGGCGGTATCAACCCAATAAGCGATAACCGGAACCGTCGCTGAAGTAGCGTCATCATCCAGGTAAAGATCCAGGTGACGACGTTCGTATTCGGCATAGGGGGCCACGTACAAGCCGATCGTATTCCATATCGGCTGCCGCAATTCGGTATGCAGGCTAGCCTGCTTGCTGCCTAGCACGACATCATTGCGCCACTCCAGGCCGTTATCGTTGATCCATGGCAGTCGATGGCCTATCTGCACGTTGAAGTCACCGCGCCCATTGAAACTATTTGATACGCCGAGACCGAACAATAGGAAATGTGGCCCCCAGGATTTAGCATCTGCGTCGACTTTCAACACGTTGCGACCATCCTCAGTCACTAGCTCTTGCGTGACACTCTTAAAATCGCCGTTGGTCGACAACTGCGCCATCTCCTGATTGAGCGGAAACGGACTGTAGAAATCTCCTTCCTTGACGCCGAGCGAGCGGCGCACCACCGCCGTCGGCACTGGACCGTGGCTGTTAATTTCAATTTTATCGATGCGCGCGTTCTGAACTAGCACCGAACCACCGCTGCGTCCGACTAGATAGGACTTCCACTGCTGCGGCGGCAATGCTAGCGATTCCAGTCGTGCACGCTGTCGCTGCACCGCAGCGTAACCTGCGGTAACGCCATCCTTGCCGCGTGCGAAATCAGCAAACGAGAGATCGCCCAGATCCGGCTCGATCAGAATATCAGTTTTCTTCAGCAAGTCGATTTGCTGCTTGACGTTCTGCCGGATCAGAATGGTCAGCATCTGCTGCGCCACCGCAGTCGGCGAATCGAGCGCAGACGGATCCTCAAGATCGGTCGCAATGTTGACGGCAATAATGATGTCGCCCCCCATATCACACGCCAACTGGACCGGCAAATTACGCACCAGGGCGCCATCGACCAATATGCGCCCATCCAGCTTGAGTGGCGCAAACAGGCCCGGTACCGCCATACTGGCGCGAATTGCTCGCGGCAACGAGCCTTGATCAAGGATTACTTCGGCGCCGCTGGCGAGATCGGTCGCCACCGCGCGGAATGGTATCGGTAGCTTGTCGAAAAAAATATTCGTCGGCAACTGCGGCATCCAGTTTTGCAACAGCGCCAGCAAATTGTTTCCCTGCACCAGACCGGCCGGCAATTTCAATTTGCCATCACCGTAGCCGGCCGACAAACTGATCGGATACTGGAAATCGTCTTCGCGCTGCGACTGCGGCAATTTAGCGCGCTCGTCGCGGTCAAAGGCGATGTCACTCAAATCGGTGCTTGTCAGGATGTGGTCGAGCTGATCTACAGACAATCCGCTCGCGTAAAGCCCACCGACTACCCCGCCCATACTGGTGCCAGCAACATAATCGATAGGAATATGCAGTTCTTCCAGCGCCTTGAGCACGCCAAGGTGGGCATATCCGCGGGCGCCACCACCGGACAGCACCAAGCCGATACGTGGCCGGCCACGTACTTCTGCTGTCACTATTTTGGCACTCGATTTTTGCGCATCCAATGTCATTGCATTCACCGCTGTGGCCGCGCTCACATGGAGCGGGCTGAAGATCAGCATCGCCCATGTCAATAGGGCAACAAGCCGGAAAATTACGTTGTGTCGTATGAATGGGTGCATGGGGACCATAAAAACCTCAACCAACGATCAGTTTAAGCAATAAAACCATGATTATATTGGAATAATTCGGTGTCTTGCTCTTTAAGTCAGGGTCCGAGTTGTTGCGTGCTTGCGGCCCTATTGAAGCCGGTAGATGCGCCCCAAACATAAACGTCAGACATAACCCTTGACAACTGCTTATAAGCTTATTTTTAATTTTATATAGGTTGCCCATACCGTCACGCTTCGCCCTCTTAGCCGTCCTCTTCCTGCTGGGCTTGCTGCACGGCTATATCAGTTGGCGCCTGATCCCGGCATTGCCTGAAATGCCGGCCTTGCAATAGCTGCTCGGTATCTGTATTTTGCTGTCGTTACAGCTGATTCCGGTCGATATGTTGCCGCGCTTCATCAAGCGATAAGCCTTTTGCAGATCGTCTCGTTTAGGCCAGTATGCTGGCGATGGGGGATGCTTTCATCGCTGCTGATCGCATCGCTAGCGCGCGAAATATTTCTGTTGGTTGCCTTATGGTTCCGCCCGTGCAACGCCGAATAGTCGATCTGGAGCGCGCTGTCGGTGTTGCTGGCGGCAACACCGACTACCATCACCGGCTGCTTTAATGCGCGATGGCTGGCAGCAGCGATCGAGTTTGACATACCAATCCGCTACCTACTGGCCGGCTTGTATGGCTTGATGGTTGCTCAGATCAGCGACATCCGTATCGGATCGACCATCAAGCGCGGCTATCTCGACTCGATCGTCAATAAAGTCCACACTTCGGTATCTTTCAAAGTCTCGTAGGCTTCGGTAACTTCCTTGAGCTTTCTATTAGCCGTGCGGGTCTTGAGAGACGTCGGGATGGTACTTGGGGGCCAGCTTGCGATATGCCTATTCCTACAACAAATAATTTCCATATAAAATATTCAATGTAACTTCCCAGATACGTATCTGAAATAATAGCGCTGCCTACCCAGATTTAAACCACGCAAATGACAACGCAGTTGCCTCCTGAGGCCCTAGATGATCAACGGACTGCCAAGCGCCATAACGAAGTCAGTTCGACAGCGCGCGCAGCATACAAGAGATCGCTCGGATCGGAGGCTTTCGAATGCTATGGACGAATATCGATTGTCTTCAGCACTTTCAAGCCGCCGGCTTCGATCAGTTCGACTCGAGAACTCGAGATCGCAGGCCCAGGTGCTCGGCCAGAAAGCCCCGAAAACCGCACAACATGCAACTCTCTGGATAGCACACCGCTTGCTCAATGGGCGAACTGGAACATACCGGAACCCACAGTAGATTACAAATTACCAACGGTGCCCACCCTTCAAGAAATAGGTCTGCCTGCAGAAGGCAGCATATTACCAGTAACATTGAGGCGCGCCAGATTTTCGCGGGGGCAAGCCAACGCATGCGAATTCATATCGGTTGCAACGATGCAGGCAGCCCCACGCTTAGCCAGTAATGCGGCCAGCACGCCGGTGCCGGTGTCGATGTCGATGTCGAAAGCCAATTTTGTCGAATCTAAAGGCGCTTGTGCCACCAGCCCGATGTATTCGTCGCGAACCGGCGAGTAGACCACCATAGTGCGGATGGATGCGATCCACCAGCGCGGGGATTTCCATGCCATTTTTGCACTATTCGTGCGCACCGATCATGCCCAGCAATTCGCGCAACGACACCCACAAACGGCTCACTGGGCTGGCCATAGGCTTCGCCGCAAGCCTGCTGCACATCGGGCGCACGACGCAACGAGATACTGTAATTTCGACCTCGAAAGGCAGCAGCATACCCAGCGTTCGCGCGCGTTGCAGGTTAAAACGGCGAGGCCGGATGCTGGCACGGCGCGCCAATGCCTGCAACAACAGCTGTAGCGCATTCTGGAAGTCGCCACTCCACAGCATTCCGGTACCTTCGCAAGCCAATCGATATGCTGTGTTAGCGGTCATGCGATCGTCGGCTATCAACACGCCCTTCGGTACGGCATTGGCACTTTCCGAGCACCAGCGGACCGGGCGTGGCTGATCGTCTTCGATCCAATGAATAAATGGCTGCTCAATTTCGCTCATAGGGCAACCGCAAGACGTGATTCAACAAATTGAACATTCAAGCGCATGGATAGATCTCGATCAGTGTAAGTAAGTGGCAGGCTAGCCTTGATGTGTGGGACATCGCTCCGGCTGCAATGTCGGCTTGTCATCGCAGGGACGAAAAACTAGCAGGCTCGATAGTTTAAAAGTATCCATCCCCCTTTTTGACTGTACCGCTCCTGGCCGCGGCGACGCGCATTTTCTTTAGAAAGACTCGTTTCCGACTGCTCCTGCGGAACTTCAAATGTCCCGCTGTCTGCGCGATTGGATGCCTCCAGCCTGGCCTTAGCTCCACGCCAAGACTGTTGATGGACGGTTCATCCGCAGCGCTTTCCACTATGGTGCGAAAGCCGGCTGCGGACTCGCTCATAGTGACATTAAAAGTATGCGGTGCAGACGCGCCGGTCAGAACTGATCAACATTTTTTTTGCCATCCCAACGATTTCATACATGCATACTTTCACATACTTAAATTGAAGTGCTAAATCCAGTTGTCCAAGTTTTGCTCTAAGATTCTGCTCGGAATTTTTTAACACTTTTTCAATACAACATTAAAGAGAGGAAAGAGAAAGTTGACTAATTGCAGCTTGATATTGAGCTTAAGCTCACAGTT
>DCSW01000042.1 GCA_002325825.1 Collimonas sp. UBA1456 | reverse complement strand
TTTCGCATTTCTTACGTACCTGCAGAGACGTACGTGCGTTCAGCTATCTGATCATCCCGGAGCTGCTGGGGCAGGTGATATGCCTGATGATCGACGCTAGCAGTTTGCCGGCCTATGTCTGGCATGCATTCAATACGCCGCACCCACTGATTAATTTGCGCTTGCTGCACATTCCTACGTTGTGTATGAACGTGTCCGGTGGCTCGCTGTTCCGGATTGGCATCGGTACACTGCCGTTTCTGCTGCCGCTGCTATCTGTGTCAAAGCCATGATCACCGTGGCTCCGAATCGCTTCTGATTCCACAAATATGCTGGTCTACAACACCCTGCTTGGCGCCGTGTCGATGGCAGCGCTTGGCGCACTGCAGACAGATTCACATCTGATCCTGATATTAATGTTGCTGCTCGGTGGCTGCGTGCGTTCGATGCAATTCATCAGCCTGAACGTGATTGCGTATACCGAGGTCGGTCAGAGGTAAATGAACCAGGCCAACAGCTTGACCAGTGTGACGCACAGAAGTTGGCCGTCGGATTGGGAATGAAGGCGGGCGATTTTGCTTTGCAGGTATCAAATCAAGTGCAGGGTCTCATGCGACGGTCATGAACGCTGACTTCTGGCTGGCATTTTTTCTGATCGGCCTGATTAGATTCGCATCACTGCCATTTGCGTTGAAGTTGCAGCCAGATGCGGGAGCAGAGTTGTCTAGACGCAGATAGTCGCTCAAAAAAGAACTGCTGACGATGCTATTCATTACGATTGAGCAGGCATGTTTTATTCAAGCCGCCTTACTCAAACTCGCAGCCAGGTGTTCGGCACTTCCGGGTTGGCACTCACTTTTACCCACCCTATTTAGAGATCTTGGTGGCAGCGTAACCGTCAATCGAATCGCAGGTTATACAAAAAATCCAAACCATTGATCGTGCCGCCGCGTATGACCATCGACCAGCGTCGCGAAAATTGCCAGGTAAGCTGTAGTATGCGGGCAGCGCTGGTCAGGCTTTGTTCATAGCCAAGATTGATTTTTTCGGTGATGGCTTTGCCAAGGCTGACCACCTGTTCGCTGTCGATACCGGACCCGCTCGATCCGATTGAAAACTCATCAAAACCGACACCTTGTGCGATCTTCTTGCCACCCAGATTGCCCAACAGCGCCAGCGCCTGACCTACTGCCTGCCGCTGCCCCAATCCAGAGCTATCACTGCTCTGGCCGAACATCAGCCAGGATAATTTTTCTTCATCAGAAACATTCGGTTCCGACACCTGCTTGACCCGCAAATTGGAAAGTATGCCGGTAATCTCAGCACCGACTTCGACGTCTTGATTGCGCTTCATCGCCAAGATAGAGATATTCGGATTGTCTATCGGCCCGTGGAAATTGATCAGGCCACGCTCGATCGCCAGTTTCCGACCAAACAACTCATAACTGCCACTGGCAACCATGATCGTACCGGTGGCGCGTAATAGTCGGTTGGGTTGACTGCGTACCTGCATCACACCGCGTAACAACAAATCGGCGCCGCTACCGCGGAAGCGGAAATCATTGCCGAAATCGACTTCAACATTCATCACCGGAGTAGCGCCACCGGCCGGCTTCCCAGCTGCCTTGGCCAGTCGTTCCTTCTCCGTCAACGGCATGATGCGGGCCTTCGCGTCTTTGCGGACGATAATGATATCGTCGCCCAACACTGGTGCACTGGTCTTTGGCAAATCGAATAACGCCTTGTCTATCGTGAATTTGCCGTCGACGCATAACTGTTCCTTGAGGTTGGCGATCTTAGCCTGGCCGGATAGCATCAGTTGCCGGTCCGGGCTAGCAAACAACTGCAGGCGGTCGGCGATGACATTCACTGTCAGATCGAGATTATCGCCACCCAACTGCATACGTCCAGTAGTAGCGCGTATGGTACCGTCGCCGCCGTGGAATTCTAACTGCTGCAAATCGACCACATTATCAACAATGTGAAGACGAGCAATACCATCATTCAATTTAATTCCATGATCGAACAGCGTCACCGCCATTTGGTCACCGGTGATAGTGCCGGATAATTTCGGTTTGCCGAGTTCGCCGGCCAGACTCAAATCCATGCCGATACTGCCGTCTAGCGCAACCTGCGGTCCAATCAGCGCACCCAGTGATTTCAGCTGCGGCACCTGCAACTTAGCGTGGCCGCTCAATGCGAAGTTATCGTTGAAGGTCCAATTGCCGCCGTTATTCTGCAACCCCAGCCGCAGCTTGGCAGTCAACATACCGATGCGCGCCGCAGCCACTTGGCTGTCGAGTTTGAGATGATTGCCGTGCAGATCAGCACGCAGCTTGAGTTCGGACAAGCCAAGACTGATATCGCTGCGCCCCGGATTGACACGCAAATCGCCGCTGCGGCGGGCAATCTGCAAGAAACCATTGGCACTGTCGGCCAATGCAAAATCCCAACTGCTATCGATCACTAGGTCTGTTTTAAGCGACAAATCAGGCGCCCCAAGCTCATGTGCCAGACTCAATATTGTAGCGACATTGAGCGCCTTGATCTCACCTGCCGAACGCATCTTGCCGTTGTCGTAGCTAAAATTCTTCAAGTTGATATGCGCATCGGCCACTCTCAAACGCGTTGCACCCAGGATTAAACGCCTGGCTTCGGCACTTATCTTCAAAGGCACGCCAAGGCTGATGTTGAGTGCTCCCTGATTCTGCAATTCACTCAGTTGGCCGTTCCAGGCGTAACCGCTCTTACCTTGGGTCAGTTGGCCCTGTGCCGCCATCGTAAGATGCAGGGGCTTGCCGCGCAGATTGCCGACGCTCTCCAGCATCAATGCATGCGCGCCATAGGTGCCGGACAGATTAAAGTTGAGTTTATCGAGCGTGATATCATTCCCGCTATGCAAGCCATGGCTGTCAATACTCAGCACGATACGATTACTACTGGAATTCAGCTTGGCGTCAAGATCGCCTTGCACATCGACCTTGCCTGCCAGGCTATTCAGCCGTTGTTCGCCGAACGCCAGTTTCTCGGCGCGATAGGTAGCTTGCACGCTGGGCCGCTGCAATGTGCCGCTGGCCTGCCCATCGAAATGCACGGCGCCGGACAAACCGAACCCCAGGCGCTGCAGTTCCGGCGCATCTACCTTTAGCTGCAACCGATCACCGATTGCACCGAAACTACCCTTAGCCTGCACCTCATTACCCGCCACAGACAATACGATATCGCTCGGCAGCAAACGCTTTCCAAGCAAATTTAATTGGCCACCGCCACTCATCGGCAATTGATCATAGCGGCTGTCGAGAATCGCGAACTTAAGCTTGAGGCCGAGTTCCCGCACCAGGTTACCGCTGGCATCGAGATCCATATTGATGCTGGCCGTGACAGGCGACGTCTTTGCTTTCACCTTCGAGGTGGAGGGCGCCTGAGTATTGTTGTTAATCCATAAAAATGGATCAAATGCTCGCAGACTGCCTCTCAATGCGTAGGGCATTTGTCCATCACGCCCCAAAGTGCCGCTGGCCTCAGCGCGCGCCACGCCGGCTGCCAGTTGCGCACTTTTCAACGTAATCTGCCTGGCATCCAGTACGGCTTCCAGTTTGGCTCCGTAAGTCGCATCGGACAGATCCAGCACAATCTGTTGGCTTTGCGGCGTCAGCTTGAGATTGACCGGCCCGCGCAACTGCGAAGGCTGCAGCTTGCCGTGCAACGCATGCAAATCCAATCCAGCGACAGCGAAGTTGAAATCGCCGCTATCTTTATCCTTGCCATCTCTGTGGCAGCTTCCATGGCCACTGATGACGGCATCTTTCAATAATTTTATTTGCAGTTGCGATATCTGCTGGCTCTGCGCATCCAGCCGCACATTGGCGCTAGCGCTGAGTAGCGGCAAACGATCCTGATCTAACGCTCCCGCCATCGCATTGGTGATACGAATCGTGCCGCTTACCGCAAGGGTCGACAAGGCGACCGGCATCACCGCAAGATTGGAGTTGACTGCAAGCGGCTTCAACTCCACTTCCAAGCTCAAATCGGCCTGCGGTGCGCCACTGCTGAACAGTTTCGGATTAACGTACGCTGCCTGCAATAAAAAACTCTGAAACGGAATCGGCGCAAACGGCGTCGCTACAATCTTGGCAGTACCGGTCAGCTTATCGCCATGCGCATTCAAATCGATATCCAACGCTTCCAGCGTACCGGAAAGCCGCGCATCGACCTGATACTCTTCCTGCTGGTACGCACCGCCCAACTCTACTTCGCCACTAAGCGCAAACGGGCGTAAGCCATTCAGTCCAAGTTTGGCGCTCACTCTACCGTATGGAGTATCGAGCCGCTCCAGCACCAGGTTATGCTGAAATCCGTCCGATTCTCCGTGTAATTGCAGATGGCTCAGTTCGGTCTTGGTAAGGCCTTCATGCAAGGCCAATTGTGCCAATGAGATATCGTTAAGTTCCAGTTGCAGCGGTAGCGTGAGACTGGAAGGCAGCACGCTTGGGGTCGACAGCCTCGGTAGCAGGCGCGCCTCGACCTTGCCGACATGCAGATAAACGACCTGGAATTTTAGCGGTGACAGGCTCAGATGCCAACGGCCGTCAATTCGGTCAATCGCATATTCTCGTGTCGCGTCGCGATATACGAGTTGACGTAACTGCAGCCCATCTGCCAGCGTGCCGCCAGCGACCTGGCCCGACAGCTTGCCATTCATAGCCCAGGCGGCGAGCTGCCACAAGACACGCGTACCGATCTCGGAACGCACACCGAAAAATAAAGCCGCCGACAACAGCGACACCAACACCAAAATTGTACCGAGCAGGTGGGCAAAAAGGCGTAGCCAGTCACGTCTGCGCGCCGCCGATACTGGCGGATGCTCTGATTGCAGCGGTGTAGCGGGCGCTTGGCTCATGCGTTCAGTCTTGAAACTCGGGGCTTGAAAATGTAAGTCGATCAAAAGGCGATGCCGAGCGAAATATGCTGCCGGAACCGCTTGACCTGAATGTTATAGGCAAAGTCCAGATTGACAGTGCCGACTGGGCTGCGATAACGCAAACCAGCGCCGGTCCCGACCTTGATCTCTTTATCGACCCAGCTGTCGGTGGCAGTCCCGATATCGTAGAACAATGCACCGCCCCACTGCTGGGTAACCCAATGCTGATATTCCGCGCTGGCGGTAACAAGGTATTTGGTTGGGTAAACGGTATCATTCTGTGCATTGCCGATACTATTGTAACTATAACCACGGACCGATTCATTGCCACCTGCGCGGAACAGCAGAGATGCTGGCACCGCAGCGCTGGAACCGCTGGTAAATACACCGCCGATCTCGGTGCGCAAGATGACTACATCGCGCTTGCCGATCGGAGAAAAATACTTGTAGCGGCCATCAGCACGGAAGAATGTTTGATCGGCCAGCCAACCTTTCACGGCAAACCCGGTTTGTATCGAGAACACATGGCCGCTGCGCGGAAAGATCGAATCGTCCACGGCGCGCCGCACCCAGGAAAATCCAGGCACCAGCGCCTGATGTTGTCCCGGCTGTACCATAGTGTTCGACGGCAAGATAGCGCCATCGGTCTGCTGCAACTTATCCCGGTAATAATCCAAAGTCATTGCGGTATCGTAGTGTTCCAGCGACCGCGCGCGCTTCAGGCCAACCTTGAGGCTGCGCAAATCAACCCCCTGCAAGGTGGTGCGATCATACGAGCCATTGACACCGTTGACAAAACTGCGCGTATCCGGCGGCATCGACAAATTCAACGAGCCATACTGGCGCCGCCGCTCGATCTTAGCCTGAGTATCGAACACCCAGGCTTGGCTCAACAAATTGTAGTTGGTGTAGCGGCCCTGCACCTGCGTCCCGGCATCTGTCCCATAGCCAAGCCCGGCACGCAACCGTTGCACCGGGAACTCGCTGACCAGGACATTCACTGGCGATTCTCTGGCATGCGCCGGATCGTCATCAATGCTGACGATCACATTACCGAAGTACGACGTACTCTGGATCTGCCGCTGCAGCAGCAGCAAGCGGTCAACGCTGTACTCCTCGCCAATGTACAGCGGATTGACATTCTCGATGATGCTGGCAGGATAGCGTTTTGTGCCGGTGATATGTAATGCTCCGAGCGTGAAACCGACCCCGCTGTCATATTTGACAGCCAGTTCGGCATTATGGTCTTCAGGTCTAATGCGAGCCTCCGAACTGACGATTTTGGCCGCCGGATAACGCCATTTTTGCAAAGTTTGCAAGCCATCATCCTTGGCCTTGTCCCAGTCGGCTTGGCGAAACGGTTGTCCTGCCGGCAATCCCCAATTCTGCTTGATCTGGCTGACGCGCTGCGGCGTATCTGTGGCGGCGCTACCAATCACGTCGATGACAGTCTGCGACACCATAGTGCGCCGATGAGGATCGACTTTAAGATGAATAATCCGCGGTTCGCCGGGCTCTACATTGACGCTGGTAGTCGTCGAAAAATAACCTTCTGTCGAGGAAAATTGTCTTACCTGATCGCCCACCGTATCGATTAGGAATTTCAGTTGATCGTCGCTGAGGTCGGCGCGATTCTTGTAACGCGACAGATCAAGATGATGATCCAGTATGCACTTCAGGTCTGAAGGCGCATCGATTTCAACACGATATACGGCAGCCGCAGGCGGTGCGGCAATCAATCCCGTCAACAGTAAAAAACCGGAAAGTGCATTGACATAGTGCGGCGTCCAACGGACCGCTGTTGCACGAAGACGCTTGATCATGAGCAGCAATCCATATGGAGCGGCGCAAAAGATATTTGAATTTTTCTCAAGAAAACTAATGAGAACATGGAGTTCAACTGGATTATATTAGCCGGTTAGCATTCTAGCAAAAATTAATTTTAATAAAAATTAAACATTGGCAATCTTTCTCTGCACCGACGAACACATGGAAAACGATGCAGCAACCAGACTAGCCGCTGCACAGCCATGGCTACTCTGGATAGGTCATTTTGGCCGGTTGCACCCAATCGTTAAATTGTTGTTCAGTGGCATAGCCCAGCGCCAGCGCCGCCTGTTTTAAAGTGCTGCCGTCATGATGCGCATGTTTGGCGATCTGTGCGGCGCGATCGTAACCGATATGCGGCGCTAGTGCTGTCACCAACATCAGCGAGCGCCCCATCAGTTCGGTGATGCGATCGCGATTAGCAGCAATGCCATGAATGCAATGCTTTTCAAAGCTGGTCATACCATCTGTCAGCAAGCGTACGCTCTGCAAAAAGTTGTGAGCGATCAACGGTTTGAACACATTGAGTTCGAAATTGCCAGAGGCGCCGCCGAAGTTGATCGCGACATCGTTGCCGAACACCTGGCAGCACAGCATGGTCAGCGCTTCGCATTGGGTCGGATTGACTTTGCCTGGCATGATCGAACTACCGGGTTCGTTTTCGGGAATGCTGATTTCACCCAACCCCGAGCGCGGCCCAGACGCCAGCCAGCGCACATCGTTGGCGATTTTCATCAACGCTGCGGCCAGCGTCTTCAATGCGCCGTGGGCCGCAACCAACCCGTCATGGGCAGCAAGCGCGGCAAATTTATTATCGGCGCTGCGAAACGGCAAGCCTTCAGTTTTCGCCAATTGCGCCGCTACTCGGACGCCGAAATCCTTGGGCGCGTTCAATCCGGTGCCCACGGCAGTACCGCCTACTGCCAGATCCAACAGCGGATCCAATGCCACCGTAATAATTTTTTCGGCGAGATCCAGTTGTGCCACATAACCTGAAAATTCCTGCCCGAGCGTCAGTGGTGTCGCATCCTGCAAATGCGTGCGGCCGATCTTGACGATATCGTTGAAATCGAGCGACTTCTTGTTCAGCGTCGCGCGCAATTTGCGCAGAGACGGCAATAGCGCATTGGCCACCGCCAACGCCGCCGCAACATGCATTGCAGTTGGAAAAATATCGTTCGACGACTGGCTCATATTCACCGCATCGTTGGGATGTACCAATCGCGATTCGCCGCGCACGCCGCCAAGCAGTTCGGAGGCGCGGTTGGCCAGTACCTCGTTCATGTTCATGTTGCTTTGCGTTCCGGAACCGGTCTGCCAGATCGACAATGGAAATTCCTGAGGATGTTTTCTGGCCACCACCTCCTGCGCCGCCAGAATGATCGCCTCGGCCTGAGTTTTCGGAAGCCTGCCGAGATCCCGGTTGACTTCGGCGCAAGCCTGCTTGACTACCGCCAGCGCCACGATCAATTCATGCGGCATGCGCTCGCTGGATATGTGAAAATGATACAAACTGCGCTGCGTCTGCGCCCCCCATAAGCGCTCATCTGGTACTTCGATTTTGCCAAAAGTGTCGCGTTCTATTCTGGTAGTCGTCATCTCATGCTCCATCAAATAACAGGAATTTAGCCGGGCCACGCCCGCCGTATACCGGCTTGCCGCGTACGTCGAAGATGCGGCGGCGTGATTGAGAACTGTCTGTGAGAATACTTTTACATCACTCAACAAGTCTTCGTTCGTCGCAACCGCAATCGGTTCGCTAAAGTAGAAGCCTTGCATTTTATCGCAACGATACCGCTGCAGGTAGGACAGTTATTCCTGCGTCTCGACGCCATCAGCGATCACCTATAGGTGCAAGTTATGCGCCAGAAGATAATTGACGCAACGATCGATTTCAAATCGTTGAGGATACCGACCGCCAATCCGACATCTGTCATCAACTGATAATTGTTGATGCCCATGTCCTTGGCGCGATGCATGGCGATGTCGGCATGTTTGAACAGGCTCAGCGCCATTTTTCGAATAAACCGCAACGCCACTTCTTTCAGCAACTGATCGCCGGCACTGTAACCGAGCGCGTCATTGGCGAACTGGGAACAGTCTAAATCGACAAATATTACTTACAACCGGTGTCCGTACAATTCGCCGTAGACGATCGCCTGACTAAAGCGATCACTCAACACATTTCCTATTAGAAAGCCCCGTCAAGGTATCGGAACTCGCCTGGTGTTCCAGTTCGGTCTCATAGCTTTTCATTTTGGTGATATCAAACAGCGCTGTCACGAAATGGCTGAACCGGCCAGAATCATCCTTGACTGGCGCCACGTAAATATCGTTTCAGAACATCGTACCATCTTTAGGATAGCTGCGGAAAGCCGCATTGGCGCTGCGCTGCTCATGCAATGCTTCACAGATTTTATCCAACCCGATCTGCTCATAGTCGCCGCCATGCCATAGCTTAAGATTTCCTCTGATCATTTCACTC
Organism: Collimonas sp. UBA1456; assembly: GCA_002325825.1. Lineage (GTDB taxonomy): Bacteria > Pseudomonadota > Gammaproteobacteria > Burkholderiales > Burkholderiaceae_D > Collimonas. The sequence goes on along the minus strand of DCSW01000042.1, from coordinate 7,062 downwards.
GATGTATAGCCTGTAATCTGCTGGGAAAGCAGCGATTGACATACTCGACCAGATGATCAGACAACTTGACGTTGGAGATAATGATAGCATGCGCACTCGATTCGATGGCGCGCTCACGCAACTGCAACGCATCCTCGGCACGCTTGCGCGCGACGATATCTTCTTTCATCATCTTCGTCGCCAGCCGAACCTGCCGGGTGCGAGCATCAACAAGCTGTTTGATCTACTGGGAACGTGTCGACAGGAAGTACAAATAGGCTGCGCTGATAAAACTCAGCAGGCAGCCCAGTATCAGTACTGGAATCGATTCAGCATTCTTCTTGGTAAAAATACTAGGCACCGCCGAGGCAGAGATATACCAAGATTTGCCGGCAAGTTGGAAGTTCTGCGACATATCCTACGACGCATCGTAAAACAGCCAGCCTGCCATCTTCGACTGAACTGGAGAATTACCTTGACTACAAACAAGGCTGGCCTCCTCCGGCGAGGGCCGGCATAAATCCGGAGATAAAAATCGTCACGTCCTTGCGTCCATCCTTGGATAACAAGCTGTTGACAAAAGCATCCAGCAGACTGCAAAATTGCTATAATTGATCAATGCGCGACGACGGTCATCGATGTTATCAAGCACCGCATCATGATTATAAGCCGGCATCAGGATCATTCATCCAAGACGGCCACCGATGCCGTCTTGGATACGCTGGAATAAATAAATAGAGGCCGGCAAATCAATATCGCGGGCGTGGTCAGCTCCGCCTACATCTTGCTGGTAGAAACATCCAGTCCGAAAGTACGTTATTATCCACCATCGGCTCCATGTACTCAACCACCAGATATGAATCCTTGCCATCACTGAGTTGTCGAATCAAATAATTGGGATAGTATTTGCGCATCCTCGCTTCGAACGCGGGTCGCTGTGCGGCAGCTAACATCAGCAGGAAGCCCAGCGACTAATATACGGAGAACGCTGCAGCATCGGCGTAACAAATCTATGGAACTGCTCGCGCGTGGCGCCGTCGACCGTGGGAACAGACGATTTATGGTTTTCGGCTCATGCACCAGCGCGTCGAGTCCGTCGACCACGGCCTTCAGATGGGCGCCAGCAAGGCGTCTAGATTTTACATCCAATTTGCGGGCTCAAGATGACGCACAGAGACAAATAGGCCAAGCGTGATGGCCAGACCCAATATCAAATTGAATAAAGAGGCAATGGGTACAAAAATTGAAGAGCCTATACGAAACATTTCTACTCCATTGCCAACAATAACCGAAGTATTAAACGGACTTTTTGCTCGGTAACCTAGTGAATTGATTTATTTCTAGTCCCAACAGGAAACCCGAAGTCACTCAGCGACACTTGTCGTGGTATCTATCAAAAATCAAGGTGATTTTGGCGCATCAGCATGATGGCAAAAGACAAGCTTGAATGATTTGTAAATCATTATCTTTGGCGAAGTTGACCACGAAATGATAGGCTAGCGGCTCGATCTGACGCAGATCTTCGTTGACAACCACAGATCGCACGCCATTTAACAGCACCGGTCTGACATAAGGAGAATATTGCAAATGAGCATTACGCCCTCTCAACCCTTCCGGACGAAAGCAAGCCATCACGCCGCACAAACGCTCCGCCCAGTCGCTTGGACGAAATTGTCTACCATCACTAGTAACACCTTGAATGAAAAATTCGCGGGCAGGCGGCTCGGGAGATTGAATAGTATCAGTCATGCGTACAGCTCGTTTCTTCTATAACGCTTGCTACAGATATTTGCTTTGCCATTTTTTAGGGCAATTGACAATTATCACACAGGACATTTACGATCAAAAAATCGCTTAAATTAATCCTTTCCTATTATATCTTATATAAGACCAACACGCCACGCCTGAAAATGGAGAGATACCAGCCCCGCTATCTTACCCACGAGAGCGCCAAGACGTCATCGCAAGCAATCAGCAGAATCAGATCACGGCCGACAACAATAGCATCCACAAAAGTAAGGCACGCCACACCAGACCGGCGGTGCTTTGCAGCGCGCGAAGTCGGCGCATCGCCCGGCGGAGCGTCGCCTTCTACAGTCGTCGAATCCACAGTGGACGCATCATCAACAGGCGAGATGGCGACGGCGGTCTCCAGCGGTAAGCCGAGCAAAACACCCGTCGCTCCGCCGCTGGTCGACAGAATGATGCCATCAATCTCTCGTTTTTGCAGCGCCAGGCAAAATTTATCCATGCGTAGATCACATCTTCAAAATTACCGATCGCTGCAAAAGCAGCAGCCCCTCAACCGCTCCGGAATCCAGTCGATCCAGTAAAATTCCTGCGTCGCAAAACGTCAAAACGCTTCATTTTTCATATGATCCAGCTCGTTCCAACTACACGCCAGATACTCGACAACCAGATACATCACGGAGCAGGTCGGACCGACCGGCATCAAAAACCAGTAAAACATATCAAACACATGACGATACGTCGTTATCAGTGCCTTCTCAACGACAATAGGATAAATATCGCTGACATCCATGTCAGTGGCATTCAGTTCCGACCACTCAACCAGCAGCATCCGGGCGGTGGTTTCGTCGCCAGTATTGGGCGCCGGTTGAATCGAGCTGAAGTAATTGCTGTAGTTACGAAATCCCAGTATTAAATAAACAATTAGCACATTTCAAAAAATGCCGCGCAAAAGCCGATATTCACGATCAGCGTAGTCGGCACTGTCAAATGTCAGCCACGGTCAATAAATCGCACAGAACCAGTCCAAGCGACCCTGCCCAGCATTGAACCAATGTCTATCTTGCTCGCGAAATGCTTAACCCAGATATACATCGGATTATCCGCACGAAGCGGCCCCAGTTGTCCGACCAATAACGTAAATAGTCATGCAGGTTATTTATCTGGCCATCTCGCNNCATGCCGATCCAGAATTGGCGCATGACCTTAAATCGCTTTATGATCCAATTCAAAGTACGTATTCAAAAGTACGATTATTGATAATGCAGTGAAATTTACACAAAAGCATTTACAGGCTCCACCCCCAAGAATCAAGCCCACGTAGCAAGCTGCCGACAATTAATTTCGCAATCAGTGCAACATGAATACCGCCTTGCGCAGCGCAGCCCAGCGAATACAAGGCTCAAGCGTGGAGAAAGTGAAACAAATTTCTGAGCATTGCTGCGGTTGCGGCCCAAATAGAGAAGCGCTCGTACGGCATCGCATAAAAAGTACGACAATAGTCGTCCGGAAGATCAATGCTACGTAATTGGTGATTCAGGCCATCTATCAGGAACGTCAGCCAACAGACACACCACAGCGGTCACCCTATAACCGTTGCGGGTAAAATATTCAGGCAAAGTACCGATCACTTCGACCTGACGCCGAATCAACCCGATTTCCTCTTCAGCTTCGCGTAGCGCAACTTCGACCGGCGAGGTATCGCTACGCCACATCCGGCCGTCTGGGAAACTGACTTATTCGGCATGATCGGTCAGGTGCGCTGCGCGCTCCGTAAATAGCAAAGTCGGCTGCCCCTCATGCGTGACAATTGGAATCAGCACCGACGCCAGCGTTACCGCCCCGCCCAGCTGCATGCGCTGAATGGTCTAGCTATCAAGATCCTCGGGATGCTACGCCGGCTGAAAGACAAAACGCTGATAAAGCCAGGCGGCGTTCATCCATTCTGGCGCCAGCGCTGACTCACCGGTGACGACATCTATCGGCAGCATCAAAGGATTGAGTGTTATCTTGACCAGTAGAATTCCTCAAAAAATTAACCCCACTCTGCTGCAATAACGACACTAATCGAGAGTAATCACTACCGATGCATGTCCTTCTACGTAAACAGTCGACCGCACGGATAGGGGTATTACACGAAAAAAAGGAGCACCTGACGGCGCTCCTTTTTTTCGTGTAATACCCCTATCCGTGATTCGGCACAACTTACTCAGTTTCTGATACAGCCTTTGCAGCGTTGCGACGTTGTGGCAATTTTTCCTTAATACGTGCCGATTTACCGGAACGCTCACGCAGATAATACAGCTTGGCGCGACGGACATCGCCGCGGCGCTTGACTTCGATCGAAGCGATCAATGGAGAGTACATTTGAAATGTACGCTCAACGCCTTCGCCGGAAGATATCTTGCGAACGATAAAGTTGGAATTCAAACCACGGTTACGACGCGAAATGACTACGCCTTCATAAGCCTGAGAACGCTTGCGCGTACCCTCAACTACGTTAACGTTCACCACGACCGTATCGCCTGGCGCGAAATCAGGGATATTTTTGGTAAGGCGAACAATTTCTTCTTGCTCAAGTTGTTGGATCAAGTCCATTTTTAGCTCCAGATACCATCTTGCTGACGCCAATCGGTGCATAGGCACATGCTCAGTAGAGGATGATGGTTAAACATAGGCGGCCGGTTGGCCTACCGTTGGTACTGAGCACCTACTTAGTGCTACTTTTGCTGCTCACTGCAATCTGCTTTTACCATCGGCAGTAATCATGCGCTTGCACATGTACGTTTGGCGCATGATTCGTATTCAAAAAATCTATAGGCTGCGCAAGAATTTTTCATCAGCGCCGCTCAGAGAACCTACCTCACGTATCTTCTGAATCAAATCAGGACGCTTGTTTGCGGTAGAAAGCAACATCTGCTGGCGCCGCCATTTTTTAATTTCAGCATGATCCCCGTCCATAAGTACGGACGGCACCGCTACACTCTCATACACTTCTGGACGGGTGTAGTGCGGGCAATCCAGCAAACCGTTGACAAAGCTGTCTTCGACAGCTGATGCACCGTCATTGAGTACACCTGGCAATTGCCTGATCACTGCATCCATCAATGCCATCGCCGGCAATTCGCCACCGGATAAAACGAAATCGCCAAGGCTTATTTCTTCATCCACGCAACGATCCAGCAAACGCTGGTCTACCGCCTCATAACGACCACACAACAACACTAAACTCGACTCGGTGCTAAACCTCATGACGCGCTGATGCGTCAAGGGCTGACCTTGCGGCGACAAATACACGACTTTCGGTACGGGTAATTCTTGCTCCAGCTGACGCGCCCTGGCCGCTTCAATCGCAGCTTCCAGCGGCTTTGCCAACATTACCATTCCGGGGCCGCCGCCATAAGGCCGATCATCTACGGTGCGATGGTTGTCGGTCGTGAAATCGCGAAGATTCCACATCGTCAACTTGCATTTCTTTTGCTCAAACGCGCGGCGAGTAACTCCTGATTGCGTCAACGCGGCAAACATCTCGGGAAACAGTGTGATGACATCAAATTGCATCTCGACAACCTTTCTGTTCCACTTGTAAACTCCTGAGCGATTGCATCTTCAGCCGCCGGGATTTAATAATCAAGTCCCCAATCAACCGTAATTTTTTTAGCTGCCTGATCCACCATCTTGACAAACTGGTCGACAAACGGGATCAATAGCTCTGGCGCCGCTCTTCCTTGATCTGCCACTACCAGCACAGCTATCCGAAGAATCTGATGCGCGCCGTTGTCCATCAGATCGGCGACTACCCCGAGGTTTTCGCCCTGCAGATTTTCAACTGCCAAGCCGATCAAATCGACCCAGTAATATTCATTATCCGAGAGCGCGGGGAAATGGCTGCGTGGTATGTGTACCACGGTACCTTTCATGGCTTCAGCTGCATCGCGTCCTGTGACACCCATTAGGCGCGTCACAATGTTGCCACTGTAATTTTTCGCCTGAATTATTTCAACATTACGCAGCTCCGGAAAATTCCGCCGACCCAACCACCATGCCTTGGTATACAACAACGCGCCAGCATCTCCTGAATATGGTTTAATCCGTACCCAGCCATTGATACCGTAAGCGCCGGTAATATAACCGACCATCACCAAGTCAGAAGGTATTACAGATTCAACCTGTTCTGTAGTCGATAAATTCACTGAAACGTTCAATGGTTAAAACTGCCGGATTAAGCAGTTTTCTTAGATGCATCAGTAACCAGACGTGCAACGGTCGGCGACAATTCCGCGCCAACACCTTGCCAATACGTCAGACGATCCTGAGCAATACGAAAAATTTCCTCTGCACCAGACGCTACCGGATTATAAAAACCGATACGCTCGATGAAGCGACCGTCACGGCGATTGCGTGAATCAGTAGCTACGATGTTGTAAAAAGGACGCTTCTTTGCGCCACCACGGGATAAACGAATAACGACCATAATATTTCCAAAAAGTGTTCGAATATGGAATAAATTGCAAATTATAACCCATACCAAAGCCAATCCGGAACCTGCGCGGGTCTTCGGTGTGGTTTCTATACGCCAAACTAATTGGCAGGACTACTCAAAAATCGCCTTGCCAACAGTATTAGAAGCGGGGTCGATAGTGATATTCTGGCGAATCAAAACTATACACCACACCATCATTTCACCGCCTTTCCGGTTCGCATTATGCGGACAGAAATTGTCCTGAGAGTGACGTATAGCTTACTATAGTAACATTTTAGCCGCTCGACACAAGGAATTGCCGATTCTTAATGCATATTCTAAACCATCTACTATTAACTTATCCGACCAGTCAATTAGCACCAGCCACAAGAACAAGACATGCACGAATTCCTTGCCAGCGTATTCGACAGCATCGACCTGCATCGCTTCTATCTAGTTAGTGGGAATTAAAGACAAATGAGATTGGCTGCATTTAATTTCGCCACCTCTGTCGCTGCTGGCCTACTTATTTTTGAAACAAGACCAACTGGTGCTTTTCCTGTTTGTCTCTCTGGTCATTTCTGGGCTGATTGCTTGCATTGAGTCGCTGGTGATCGGTTTGACGTCGGACGAAAGTGGAACACCAAGTACAACGATCATTTCGGTAAAAAATCCAACTCCAGCTGGTTCACCATATTCCTGGTGGCACTGACACTTGGCGCCGGCGTATTGTACTGATTGGCGCCATCGCGCGCACGTTCAATCTGCTATTCACAGGCGGCCATGGTAATTCTCACACAAGAAAGTATCAGTTCAAAGTGGAATTTTTTCAGAGCCTGTTCAAGGTCTTTTGAAAATGTGTTCGATATTTC
>DCSW01000034.1 GCA_002325825.1 Collimonas sp. UBA1456 | reverse complement strand
CATCGACGCATCCATGCCACCGTATTTGCTCCGCCACTTGTGGATCGAGGCCAAACTCATCCCATGCTAACGGCAAAGCTCCGGCACTAGCATGCCGTCTCGACCTGCTTTAAGATGTTGATGATCTGAATTCCGATAAAGCGTGATGCCTTCATGTACAGTTTCTTCAAAATCGAATTTAATATAATCCTACTTTTAACTGATACTCTTTTGTGAGAAAATTACCGGCTTAGCTTGGCAGCATGCTCTCGCGTTTCATGGAACACGACTTGCGGCCAGCGTTCCTGGGTCAGGCGCAGGTTAACGCCTGAGGTTGCTAGGTAGGACATGTTGCCGGCGGCGTCATAGGCGACGTTGTGACCGGCGGAAGATTTCTCGAAATCGGCCAGGATCTTCTTGTCATCGCAAGTGATCCAGCGCGCGCTGCTGATGCTCGTGCCTTCGAACACCGCGTCGACGCCATACTCGTTTAGTAGGCGGCTGGCCACTACTTCAAACTGCAGCGCACCGACGCCGCCCAGAATCAGGCCGCTTCTGGTGACTGGTTTGAACACCTGGATCGCACCTTCTTCACCGAGCTGTTGCAGGCCTTTATGCAGTTGCTTGATTTTGAGCGGATTGCGGATGTGCACCGAGCGGAAGAAGTCCGGCGCGAAGTAGGGAATGCCGGTGAACTGTAGCAGTTCGCCTTCGGAAAAGGTGTCGCCGATTTGCATGTTGCCGTGATTCGGCAAACCGATGATGTCACCGGCGTAAGCTTCATCAACTTGTTCCCGGCTCGATGCCATGAAGGTTAACACGCTCGATACCTTGATCTCGCGGTTCAGCCGTAGATGCCGGATTTTCATGCCGCGCCGGAAGTGACCGGAGCAGACGCGCAGAAAAGCAATGCGATCGCGGTGTGCCGGATCCATGTTGGCCTGGATCTTGAATACGAAGCCGGAGAAGGCGGCTTCCTTCGGCTGTACGGTACGCACGGTAGCATCGCGTGCGCCTGGTGGTTGCGCCCAGTCGATCAGCGCATTGAGAATTTCGCGAATGCCGAAGTTGTTGATGGCGGAGCCGAAGAAAACCGGAGTTTGCACGCCGGCCAGGAACGCTTCCTGATCGAACGGGTGGGAGGCGCCGTGTACCAGCTCGACTTCCATCCTCAGTTGCTTTGTTTCGCGCGGGAACATTTCATCAAGGCGCGGATTATCGATGCTCTTGATGACTTCGAAGTCTTGGTCAGCCTTGTCGTTACCAGCGGCAAATAGCAGGATTTCGTCGCGCAGTAGGTGATACACACCGCGGAAAGCCTTTCCCATGCCGATCGGCCAGGTCACCGGCGCGCATTGGATCTTCAGCACCGACTCCAACTCGTCTAGCAATTCCAGTGGATCGCGGGTTTCGCGGTCCATCTTGTTCATCAGTGTGATGATTGGCGTGTTGCGCATACGGCAGACGTTGAGCAGCTTTATGGTCTGCGTTTCCACACCCCTGGTGGCATCGATCACCATTAGCGCTGAGTCAACCGCCGTCAGCACGCGGTAGGTATCTTCCGAGAAATCCTGGTGACCTGGTGTGTCAAGCAGGTTGACCACATGGTCGCGGTATTCGAACTGCATGACCGAGCTGGCGACTGAAATGCCGCGCTGCTTTTCGATCTCCATCCAGTCCGAAGTTGCGTGGCGGCGGCTCTTGCGGCCTTTGACGGTGCCGGCCAGCTGGATTGCACCGGAGAACAGCAGCAGTTTTTCGGTCAGCGTGGTTTTACCCGCATCGGGGTGAGAAATGATCGCAAAAGTGCGGCGGCGGCGGGTTTCANNCCCGCCACTTCGCTGGCGATTTGTTTTCTGGAAACGGGATTGGCAACGATGTCGGCATCTTCGCCAGTGGCGTTCGGCTGCTCGGAAATTGGCTCTTGCATGATGCGTGGTTCAGGCGATCTCGGCCGCCTGCCTTTAGAATAGTAAGTTTATAAATATGAGGGAAAGGGAAACTTGACTGCGCCAGTCATTGTTGCTAAGGCTTCTCGGGGATCGGGAGATTTTGGCGGTTTTGATGACGGATGATTATAGCTCATGTGGCTTTATTATCCACCGTTGTGGCCCGCATCAGGCTAGCAAAATGCTGGTGGCAACTCAGCAGTGGTAACCGAGCCGCCATTGCTTGGCGGGGCGGTGTGGCGAGGTTTGCTGTCGATTTGTTGATTTTTCTTATTTTTTTGCATTGTTAGCGGGTATTTTCAACCTGTCATGTAAGCGACAATGGAATTGGCAACGGATTTGTCGGTGCGCTCTGTATAATTCTATCCTCATGTTCGTATCCGAATCCAACAAACCACTGCGATCCACTGATCACTCAAGCTCTCCTGGCTCTGCCAGCCGCTCATCTCAGCCACGCTCCGGGTCGTCATGTCCTGCGCCTGCGCGGCAAGTTCCGGAACGCAACCCGTTGCCGCTTATCGTATTTCCTGAGAAGTTGCCAGTTTCCGGCAAGCGCTTAGAAATATCGGCGGCGCTTGCTGCCAACCAGGTCCTCATCGTTTTCGGTGAAACCGGCTCCGGCAAAACCACCCAGTTGCCGAAGATCTGCCTGGAACTGGGGCGCGGCCTGCATGGCAGGATTGGCCATACCCAGCCGCGCCGGATTGCCGCTTCCTCGACTGCCAAGCGGATTGCACAGGAACTCAACTCGCCGCTGGGTGAACATGTTGGCTACAAGGTACGTTTCAACGAAACTCTGACCAAGGGCGCCTGGATCAAGCTGATGACCGACGGCATTCTGTTGGCAGAGACGCAGACCGATCCATTATTGCGCCAGTACGACACCATCATCATCGACGAGGTCCACGAGCGTAGCCTGAACATCGATTTCCTGCTGGGCTACCTGAAGCAGTTGCTGCCGAAACGCCCCGACCTAAAGGTCATTATCACCTCGGCAACCATTGATGTCGACCGTTTCGCCCGGTATTTCGGCTCGCCAGAAAAGTCAGCGCCGGTCATCGAAGTTTCGGGCCGCTCGTATGAGGTTGAAGTGCTCTATCGGCCGGTCGACAATGCCGACCGTAGTGTCGGCAACCCTGCGGCAGCGGCCAAGCCAAACGCAGCACAAAGTGTCGTCCAGCGTGACCGCGAACAACGCGATCTGATAGATGCAGTGGTCGACGCGGTTGATGAACTAGCGCGTATCGGTCCCGGCGATGTGCTAGTGTTCTTGCCGGGCGAACGTGAAATTCGCGACGCCGCCGAAGCGTTGCGCAAGCACCATCCGACACATGGCGAAATATTGCCGCTGTTCGCGCGGCTGTCAGCGCAGGAGCAGGAGCGGGTATTCAAGCCGTCGAACGCGCGCCGCATTGTGCTAGCTACCAACGTCGCTGAAACATCGTTGACGGTGCCGGGTATCCGCTACGTGGTAGATGTCGGGCTGGCGCGGGTAAAACGCTACAACTACCGCATCAAGGTCGAGCAATTGCATATCGAACCGATTGCGCAGTCAGCCGCCAACCAGCGTGCCGGTCGTTGCGGCCGGGTGGCTGCTGGTGTCTGCATCCGTCTGTACGAAGAGCAGGATTATCTGCAACGGCCGAAATTTACCGAGTCGGAAATCCTGCGCTTGTCGTTGGCTTCGGTCATCTTGCGGATGAAGTCGTTACATCTGACCGATGTCGAAACTTTCCCATTTATCGAGCCGCCGACGGGCCGGGCGATTGCCGACGGTTACCAATTGCTGCAAGAGCTAGGCGCGGTAGATGACAACAACCAGTTGACCAAGATTGGCCGTCAGTTGGCCAAGCTGCCGCTGGATCCACGTGTTGGCCGCATGATCTTAGCCGCTACAGACAATGTCTGCCTGAGCGAAATGCTGATCATCGCCGCCGCTTTATCGGTACAAGATCCGCGCGACCGGCCGATGGATGCGCAGAGCGCTGCCGACCAGGTGTACAAGAAGTTCGCCGATGAGAAATCGGAATTTCTGAGTTACTTGAAGATATGGAAATGGTTCGAGGAAGCGATCGAAAACAAGAAAACCAATCGCCAGTTGATGGATAACTGCCGCGCCAATTTTCTGTCGCAGCTGCGCCTGCGTGAATGGCGCGATGTCCATTCGCAGTTGTTGACGATCGTGCGCGAGCAGGGCTGGCATCTGAATAAGGCGCCGGCCACCTACGAGCAATTACATTGCGCGTTGCTGACCGGCTTGCTCGGCAACGTCGGTTTCAAGGCAGATGACGATCCGTACTACCTGGGTGCGCGCGGCATCAAGTTTCATCTGTGGCCGGGTTCGCATTTGTCGAAGAAAGCCGGCGAATGGGTGATGGCGGCAGAATTGGTCGACACCAGCCGTTTGTATGCGCGCCGCATCGCCCAGATCCAGCCGGAATGGCTGGAAAAGGTTGGCGCTCATCTGTTGAAAAAAACGTATGGAGAACCGCGCTGGGAAAAGCGCACGGCGCAAGTGTCGGCTTCAGAACGCGCTACCGTATACGGACTGGTAGTATATAGTCAACGCCGTATCAATTTTAGCTTGATCCATCCACAGGATGCTCGCGAGATTTTCATTCGCGATGCGTTGGTCGGCGGCGCGTTTGAAACGCGGGCACCGTTCTTTGCGCATAACCTGAAGCTGATCCGCGAGATCGAGAACCTGGAGCACAAGTCGCGCCGGCCCGATGTACTTATCGATGATGAGTTGATCGCAGCGTTCTACGACAAGCTGATTCCGGCGGATATCTGCAATGGCATCACGTTTGAGAAGTGGCATAAGGATGTCAGCGTTCATGCGCCCAAGCTGCTGTTCTTGAATCGAGACGATTTGATGCGTCATGAAGCGGCTGGCATTACCACCGAACTTTTTCCAAAAGTGATGCGCGTGGCCGGCATCGAGATGGCGCTTTCGTATCACTTCGAGCCGGGCACACCACGCGACGGCGTGACACTGACGGTACCGCTGTTTGCGCTGAATCAAGTGTATGCCGACCGCTGTGACTGGCTGGTGGCTGGCATGCTGAAGGAAAAGGTACATCTACTGCTGAAATCGCTGTCGCAAAAGATTCGCCGCAATTGCGTGCCGCTTCCGGATTATGCCGCCAGATTTTGCGAGCGTATCCAGGCTCGTCACACCTTCGGCCACGGTAATCTGCTGGATGCATTGATGGCGGATATTCACAGCGAAACCAGTGTTGCCACGCGCAGCACTGACTTCAAACTGGGAACGCTGCCGGCGCATCATTCAATGAATTTCAAGATCGTCGACGAGCATGGCTGCCAGCTTGAGATGGGACGTAACTTATCTGCTTTGCAGGCAGCATTTGGTGGGCAGGCGCGCGAGAGTTTCAAGAAACTGGCTGTGGCGACTGCGGTTGCGGAAACGCAAGTGGCGCTGGGCGAGGCTGCTATGTCGGACGGAAAAGCCGCACCAGTGCGGGCTTTCCGTGCTTCGCAGCAGGCACCTGCCAAAGCCAGCGCAAACGCTAATGCACGATTCACCAACCTGACCGGCTGGACCTTCGACGAACTGCCTGAGCTGCTGGAAATCCAGCAGGGCAAGCAGACCCTGATCGGTTTCCCGGCGCTGGTCGATCGCCAAAGTCACTGCGACCTGGAAGTGTTCGACGATCCGAATGAGGCGGCGCGGGTCCACCACCTTGGTTTGCGCCGGCTGTTTGCATTGCAGTTCAATGAGCAACTCAAATTTCTTGGGAAAAACATCCCAGGTTTGCAGCAGATGGGCATGCAATTCCTGCCGCTCGGTTCGCAGGAGGAACTGCGCGACCAGATCATCCACGCCGGCCTGGAGCGTGCCTGTCTGCAGCAGACATTGCCGAAGAATGTTACTGAGTTCAACCAGCGCAAGGACGAATGCAAGTCGTGCCTGGGCCTGCTGTGTAATGAAATTGCCAGGCTGGCAGCACTGATCTTGGCAGAGTATCACGGCTTGACGAAAAAGTTGCAAGGTGTCAAAGGCTATCCGCAATCGATCGCCGATATCCAGGCCCAAATGCAGTCGCTAGTTGGCAAACGCTTTATCGCCGACAACGATTATGCCAACCTGACGCATTTCCCGCGTTACCTGAAGGCGATCAATGTGCGGTTTAAAAAATTGTGCGCCGATCCGGTACGCGATGCCAAGCTGATGATGGAATGGGCCCAGGTGGCGACGCCGTGGCAGCGCATACAGAAGGATCGCGGCGGCAAGGCTGATCCGAAGCAGGATGAGTTTCGTTGGCTTCTTGAAGAGCTGCGCGTATCGTTGTTTGCTCAGGAGTTGCGCACGCCGATGCCGGTGTCGGTCAAGCGCTTGCAAAAAGTATTGGAAAGCATGCAGCGCTAGGATGGAAAAATGCACGGTTCATTTCGAGAGCCTGCTCGATAGCTATTTTAGATGCTATTTGACATAAAATATATACTTATACTAACTAATTAATGGAAAACAATGACGATTAGATCCGATAAATGGATACGCCGCATGGTGAAGGAAACAGGCATGATCGAGCCGTTCGAGCCTGGCCAGGTGCGCGATGCCAATGGCCAAAAGATTGTTTCTTACGGCACCTCGTCGTACGGCTACGATATTCGCTGCGCTAACGAATTCAAGATTTTCACTAACATCAACTCGACTATTGTCGATCCGAAGAATTTCGACGAAAAATCTTTCGTCGATTTTACTGGCGACGTTTGCCTCATCCCGCCCAATTCGTTCGCGCTGGCGCGCACTATGGAATATTTCCGTATTCCGCGCAGTGTGCTGACCATCTGCCTCGGTAAATCGACCTATGCGCGTTGCGGCATTATCGTCAATGTCACGCCGTTTGAGCCGGAATGGGAAGGTTATGTGACGCTGGAGTTCTCCAATACCACACCGCTGCCAGCCAAGATTTATGCCGGCGAAGGTTGCGCCCAGGTGCTGTTTTTCGAGAGCGACGAAATCTGCGCAACTTCCTACAAGGACCGCGGTGGCAAGTATCAGGGCCAGCACGGTGTCACCCTGCCAAAGATCTGAATAGCCGACATGCCAAAGAACGAGCGACCGGTAACGCGCAAAGCGAGCGAGTCGGACAAGTTGAACCAGCCGAGCGTATGGGCGGACAACAAGGATAGAATCCAGACCTAGGCGCTGCGTGCGGCCTAGCGATCGTTTTGGTGGAGCAGGATGATAGTGAGGATGCCGCCGAGATTGAAGCGTGGCGCCAATCGCATGCCGATCTCCATAAGGTTCATCCGAAAGAGCCTGCAGCAGAAGGAAGACGGGATCTTATACGAAGCTATTGAGCGCACTAGGTATGCCGACGGCGAGGCCTTTCAGTTTCTGAAAAATCAGCATTGGCGGAAGCCTCGGAAGTTGAATGTATTCGTCATTCTGCTGTTCGCCCGTGTATCAGGCGGCCTCAAGCGCGAGCAGTGCTTTCAGGATAACGAGGCATTCGCAGCGCTGAGACCCGGCCTCGAGGAGGTGCAGCTGGAGAGTCCGGATGCCAGCGTGGTGCTGGTCAGTCATGCCTATTAAATATGGACGAGATCAACAGTATACGTTACAGCGCTCTATTTCACATGACTCACGACGCATTCGCTGCAATATTTGCCGCTGATGACGACGCGCTGGAGTTACGTTTTCTGCCTGACTTCGCGCTCAAGAGCGCCGACGATCCGTTTTATCTTGTGCCTGTCGATGAGGCTACTGCCGATGCCTATTTCACGGTGCGCGAGGAGCGCTTCCAGCGCTGGACCGAGCAAATCGCGCCGCATGATGCCAAGGCAGTTGTCGGCCAAGCCGATGTTCGCGGCGAGATGCTGTTGCGGATCCAGCCTGGATGGTTACGACGGCATATTGTTGGTGTCATCGGAAAAGTCGCTCGGTGCGACAGGCGATTTGCAGGCCGATATCGATGACGTGTACGATGCATTGATCACCAGCGCCATCACTCCGTTGGCGGTCGCCATGGAGTTCGATGCTGACGATCAGTCGCTTGAAGTACAGCCGTATTCGCCATGATATCACCTAGCCGATTATTCGTATTTTGGAAAATGCAATGACTGAAGAAGACGCACAAAAAATCGCCACGTACTGCCATTGAAAGGGTAGCCTGTATAGTTACATCGGCATCGCCCGCCATTCGGAAACTGAGCAAGAGGTGATGGTGTACGAGCACTTGTGGTCACATGCGTCTGGCTTGTAGGTAAGCCCGGCGGCGCTGTTCAACGACTTGTTGAAAAACGGTGCGAAGCGCTTCGCACCGCTGTAAAGCCAAAGTAAAAATCAGTATTATATAAAAATCGGGAAGCTCGATCGAGCTTCCCGATTTTTATTGGCTATGATTGCGTGCGGAATTTACTTCCGCACGCAATCCACGAAGTAATCCCGCTTACCATTTACTTCGCGTTTTACCAAGCCATGCACGTCGGTTTCGAAGCCCGGAAATTTTTTATTGAAATCGCGCACGAACTTTAGGTAGTCGACGATGATCTTGTTGAAGCGTTCGCCCGGAATCAGTAATGGAATCCCCGGTGGGTAAGGCGTCAGCAGTATCGCCGTGACGCGGTCCTCGAGCTGGTCGAGTGGTACCCGGTCGATTTCGCGGTGCGCCATCTTGGCAAACGCATCGGAGGGCTTCATCGCCGGCTGCATGTCGGACAAGTACATCTCGGTGGTCAGACGAGCTACGTCATAGGTCTTGTAGGTTTCATGGATCTGCTGGCACAGGTCGAGCAGGCCGAGGCGCTCATAGCGGGCATTCTTGCCGTGGTTGGCGGCGGCGAATTCAGGTAGAATGCGCCAGATCAGCTGATTTTTGTCGTAGTCGTCCTTGAACTGCTGGAGCGCAGTCAGCAGCGTGTTCCAGCGGCCCTTGNNGGTGAACATGATGAAGAACGAGTACAGACCGCACTTCTCAACGATAACGCCGTGCTCGGCCAGATACTTGGTGACGATCGAGGCCGGGATGCCGCTGTCGCCAAACTTGCCTTCCAGCGATAGTCCTGGCGTGACGATAGTGGCCTTTATCGGATCAAGCATGTTGAAGTTCGGCGCCAGCTTGCCGAAGCCGTGCCAGTCGTCTTCAGCACGAATAACCCAGTCTTCGCGGCTACCGATGCCGTCTTCCGAGAAGCTGTTCGGTCCCCACACCTGGAACCACCAATCCTTGCCCCATTCTTCGTCGATCTTCTTCATCGCGCGACGGAAGTCAAGTGCTTCCAGAATACTTTCTTCCACTAGTGCGATACCACCCGGCGCTTCCATCATGGCCGCGGCGACGTCGCAGGAGGCGATGATCGAATACTGTGGTGATGTCGAAGTATGCATCAGGTAGGCTTCGTTGAAGGCATCCTGATCCAGTTGCACGCTTTCTGATTCGCGCACCAGGATCTGCGATGCCTGCGACAGGCCGGCCAGCAGCTTGTGGGTCGATTGGGTCGAGAAGATCATCGATTTCTTGGCGCGTGGACGGTCCTTGCCGATCGCATGCATGTCTTTGTAGAAATCATGGAAAGTTGCATGCGGTAGCCACGCCTCGTCGAAATGTAGGGTGTCGATTTCGCCGTCTAGCATGTTCTTCAGCGTTTCGACGTTATAGATTATGCCGTCGTAGGTCGATTGAGTGATGGTCAAGATGCGCGGCTTCTTGTCGGCGGCTTCGCGCGCGAACGGATTCGCTTCGATTTTCTTCTGGATGCTTTTCAATGTGAATTCTTCCAGCGAGATCGGGCCGATGATGCCGAGGTGATTACGGGTCGGCATCAAAAACACAGGAACCGCGCCGGTCATGATGATCGAGTGCAGGATCGATTTGTGGCAGTTGCGGTCGACCACTACGATGTCGCCGGGGGCAACTGTCGAGTGCCACACTATCTTGTTGCTGGTGCTGGTGCCGTTGGTTACGAAGTAGCAGTGGTCGGCATTGAAGATGCGCGCCGCGTTGCGTTCAGAATCGGCTACCGGGCCAGTGTGGTCGAGCAATTGGCCGAGTTCTTCGACGGCATTGCAGACGTCGGCGCGCAGCATGTTCTCACCGAAAAATTGATGAAACATCTGGCCGATCGGCGATTTCAGGAAAGCTACGCCGCCCGAGTGTCCAGGGCAATGCCACGAGTAGGAACCGTCTTGCGCGTAATGTACCAGTGCCCGGAAAAACGGCGGCGCGAGGCCGTCCAGATACGATTTCGCTTCGCGGATAATGTGGCGCGCGACGAACTCTGGCGTATCTTCAAACATGTGGATGAAGCCGTGTAGTTCGCGCAGGATATCGTTCGGGATATGGCGTGAGGTGCGCGTCTCTCCGTACAGATAAATCGGGATGTCGGCGTTCTTGTGGCGAATTTCTTCGACGAAGGCGCGCAACGATTTAAGTGCATCGTCGGTTTCTTGGAACGAGCCGCTGCCGAATTCCTCGTCGTCGATCGATAGGATAAACGCGGATGCCCGTGATTGCTGCTGGACGAACTGCGACAAATCGCCGTAACTGGTGACGCCCAAGACCTCCATGCCTTCAGTTTCCATGGCATCGGCAAGCGCGCGGATGCCAAGACCGGAAGTGTTTTCGGATCGGAAGTCTTCGTCAATAATGACGATCGGGAAGCGGAATTTCATTGAGGTCTCCAAGAGACGGTTGTTGATAACAAGGATGCGGACAAGTGTAAGGTCAATCGAAGTGGCGCTTAAAAACCGTTATTCCGGCTTGCACTGGAAGCGATACCGGGCGTTGTCTGAGTGGGGCATTCAGCCTGCTGCTTTTTGTGTCGCCGCAGGTAGCGGTTACTCAAAAAAAGAAAGTCGAATTTTTGCAAATATGTACGAAATTGAGGGTAAAGATGATGAAATTCCTACAGAAAACAACAAATGTCATTCTGTCAGATCAACTGTTAGCATCGTGCGCGGTGGACGAGCGACGGTGGTACACCACAAAAGCGTAGTCGAAATCGTTGGCTTCGGAGTGATGGTTTTCACGCGATATTTCCTGCCATTGCTGTGGATCGCGTACAGGGAAAAAAGCGTCGCAGTCGAAGCGCTTCTGGATTTCGGTAACGATCAGGCGTTGCGTCAAATCTTGCGCTGCGGCGTAGATTTCGGCGCCGCCGATAATGAACGCTTCCGAATCGCCAACAAGCGCCGCCGCGGCAGTCAGCGAGGGGCTGCTCTCGATGCCGTCATGGAACCAGTCAGAATTGCGGGTGATAACGATATTGCGCCGTCCCGGTAATGGCCTGCCGATAGATTCAAAAGTCTTGCGTCCCATAACGATCGGATGACCGGAAGTGGTGCGCTTGAAATGCGCCAGATCTTCCGGCAAATCCCAGGGCAGCTTGTTGTTGATCCCAATGCCGTTGCGGGCGTCGGTAGCGACGATAATGGTGAGGCGAGGTGTCATGGACGCTGGTAGATGGGCTTGAATTCTTCAAATAGGGGTAGAAATATCATTATTTTAATATAAGGTTCCGGATGGCATTTTGTCGGCCTGCTGTTGCTCTTAGTCGTCCATAGAATAAAATGTCAACCTGGCGTGAGATTCTAGTCCCGTGGGCCATTCGGTGACGACGTAGTACTGCCAACTTAGAAAGTTTATGCCGATCCCCCCCCCAGCCACGTGCCGCCTTGTTTGATCGCACAAAGCAGGTAAATTGCCGTCAAATACTTACTTTACAGACATAAAAATGATAGAACACTGATAAATTAAGAGGCAAATTTTTGCTGTCAATGCTGCCTAACTGGCGAAGTCAAGCAGGTCAATCTCAGCAGTATCAGATGGGGATCCAATGTATTTAAATTTATCTCAGCGGACGCCGCCTTGCATCTCCGCGCGGGTTCGCCTAGCAGCCTTGCCGCTTACCTTGTTACTGCCATTGGTCTGAAACAATACGTTTGCGTTCGATTTCAATGGTGTTGCCAGGCAGGCCAAAGAGTTGGCGACGACTTCGTACACTAGACCGCAAAGCAATCTTCCAAAAGAGATCGCCAATCTCGATTACGAGCGATATTATGGGGGATATGCGTTCGGCCAACCGGTCAAGATCAATGAGATTAAGGGTCAGAACGTGCGTGAGATTCGCTTCGATTCGAACGATTTCAAATTCGGTGATAACAAGGTTGATCTGCGTAAACTACGCTCACTGAATTTTGCCGGCTTCCGCATGCACTATCCAGTCAATACTGCCAGATACAAAGACGAAGTTTTGTTATTTCTCGACACCAACTATTTTCGCGGGCTCGGCAAGGACCAGACCTATGGCCTGTTAGGGCACGGCCCGGCGACCGATACCAGCTTGAGTTCCGGCGAAGAGTTTCCGCGCTTTACTGAGTTCTGGGTTGAACGGCCGGCAGCCGGCGCCAGGGAGCTGACGATTTATGAGTTACTCAACTCACGTCGCGTCACTGGTGCTTACCGTTTTATATCGAAACCCGGCGTGGATACCGCAATTGCCGTCAAGATCCAGTTGTATCTGCGTGAAAAAATGTCACCAGGCTGAGCCTGGCACCGTTATCCAGTATGTACTTGCATGGCGAAAATCAGCGCTCCCCCTGAAAAACAAAGATTTCCGTCCGGAAGTACACGATTCCGATGGCTTGTCGGTGGCGTCCGAAACCGGCGAATAGATCTGGCATCCGTTGCTCAATCTTAAGCGTTTGCTGGTCACCTCATATGCGCTCAGCAATCCGGCTGGATTTGGCTTGATGTAGCGCGATGGCAATTTTGCCAGCTATCAGGACCTCGATGCCAAGTTTGAAAAACATCCAAGCACCTGGGTTAAGCCGAAAGGTAGTTTAGGTAACGGCAGAGTGGAGCTGGTGTAGATCACGACGCCCGACGAGACGAATGACAATATCGTCGCATTCTGGGCCCCGACACGCAGCCAAAAGTAGGTCAGCTGTTTAACCTGGAATATACCTTGATCTGGCACGAAGATGCAGAAAAGTGGCCACCACTGCGGTCGCTGACGCAGACCAGTAGCGGCCTAAGCTATCAGAAAAAGAGTGACGACAATAGTATCAGCTTGATTGTCGCTTTCGAAGGCCCGGTATTCAAGAAACTGTCGGAGCAGATTCAGCTGGAAGGCGTGGTCAGTGTCCATGATAATGGCAAGCTGCTGGACACCAAGGCAATCCGCAACGATGCCACCGTAGGCTGGCGCATGATATTGCGGGTGCGTTGCAATGAAGATAATAACAAACCAGTTGAGCTACGCGGCTTTCTTTATTTCTGATGCTGATACGCGACACTGACTGCTACGTCATTTCACGCGGAGACGCTGCACTCGGGCCGAGACCATAACGGCGATCGTGATGCCGATCTGCAACGAGAATGTGACCGGAGTGTTCGCCAGCTTGCGCGCGACTTATGAATCCGTCCAGGCTAGCAGCGAACGGGATCGTTTCGATTTCTTTGTGCTGAGTGATAACGGCGACACGATATTTACACTGCCGGGCTGGATATCTGGTCGACGCGTTGCGCCTAACGATTGGCGTCTTCAATCAGATTTTCTCTCGCCATCGGCGACGCCGGGTCAAGCGCAAGAGCAGCAATATCAACGACTTCTGCCGCCGTTAGGACTCGCAATACTCCTAATATGATCGTGCTCGCTATCGATAGCATCATTAGCAGCAACTGCCTGTCCACACTGGTACGGCTGATGCAAGCGAATCCGACCGCCAGCATCATCATCCAGATCGCGACTGCGCCAACTTATATGGCACGTATCCAATAGTTTTCGACGCGCGTTTAAGGTCCGTTGCTTACTGCTGGTCTGTACTACTGGCAGCTAGGCAAATCCCCCTACTGGAGAGATCAAGCAATGCCTGCAGCCATTCATGAAGCATTGTGCGTTGGCGCCGTTGCACCGGGCGAGGGGATGTTGGCAGGAGAAATCCTCTTGCACAATTTCGTCGAGGCGGCGCTGATGCGGCGCGCCGGCTGGGGAAGCTATATTGCGTATGACCTGGCTGGCAGCTACGAAGAAATGCCGCCAAACCTGTTGGACGAGCTGAAACGCGATCGCCGTTGAGATCAAGGACAACCTGATGAATTTACGGCTGTTCCCGGCGCGTGGCATGCATGCAGTGCATATGCTAGTGGTGCCAGAGTATTTCTCGGCCTCCGAGCAGCTGTTTCCGCTGTGGCCGGAATGGCATTCTGAACGCGCTCTGGCGCTGTTCACGGCGACGGCCACCTTACTGTTCTTGCCGAACAGTATCGGGTGTATTGCTGATCTGGTTCAAGGGCGCACGTGAATTTGGCGGCACACCGCGGTTGGCAGCCAGCATGATCATGGCGTATCTGTTTTCGGTCATGCCTTTCCTCGGCTGGACCATCAGCTGGAAATCGCCGCCGCGCAGTGAGGCCGAAACCAGTTGAGCAGAAGCCGGCCGCCGTCATGGCAACCGGCATCTTGCTGGGGCCGGTCTGGGCGGCACAGTATATTGGCTGGAGACAGGATTCCTTTGGTGGCTGCTACCGATTGTCGGTTCCGCTGCCTGTATTTTCCAGCCGTGTTACATTGGGCCGCAGTTTCCTTCGAGAACTCCTATTCGTAATTCCTGAGGAGGTTGATTTGCCGTCTGAACTGGCCGCGACTACTTTGCACAACGACAATGGCAAGGTACTGTCGAATTTCAATGACGCGGTGGTTGATCCGCTGTGCAATGCTTTGTTGTGTGCCGCCGTGACGGCGCGCCCAGGCGTATCGGCTGCGACCTGGATCAACCCGCGTAACATTGGTTCAGAGTGTATTGAGGGGCGGTCCCGATGATGGCCCGACGGCGCTGCAAAAGAATGCGTTTCTGGAGGATTCGTTGATGCTGTCGCAACTACATTTCGATATCTGTAATTCGAGACAAACCAATCGCCGCTAGCAGGCTTTGTTGACCGCGCCTAGTCCGAGTGACTGACACAATTAAGCAAGGAGTAGCATTTTACGACGTGATTTTCGGAAAGACTCGGCGGTGCTTGCCGCCGAGTCTTTCCGAAAAGTTAGCTATTGTCGGCAGTGGCCGCGCCAGAGCATTTGAAATTCCTCGGACTTCCGATTACGCCTGGCTCAAGGGCCATGCCAGACAACTCGCGGACTAACCTTATCAACTGCCGGAAAATTATATTCTGCACGAGGTCAAAATACTCGGCTGGGATCAGTATCAAGCCATTGGTTACCGCGACGATTATGTGCTGTTGGCTAAGTATCAGTTGCGATTACAGGTCAATTTCTTTCATCTTGGTTTGTTCTTCAAGAGCTCGGTGCAGATATACAAGTTAAAGAACGGTCAGGCGTGGGGCATGGATTACGATCTGGCCGTGTTCAATTACGGCAAGATCGGCCTGAATGTCGGTCACATGCCGAAGGATTTTGGTTTTGCCTAATTCCGGGTGAACTTTCATACCGATCTGCAGCTTGAGATAATGTGAATTATCGGAGCGTAGTCTGGCTGAGGTCTACAATCCACAACAACAACTGATGAACGACATGAGCGCCTAGGACAGTTTTGTGTTGGCGCAAGTGCATGAGGCAATCGTCGTACCGGTTGTCGTGCTGGACAAACCGAAGGCTGATGGTAGCTACAACGTAAAAGTGTTAGGTGCACCAATTAGCAACTGCTATCGCGCAGCATAAAGCTAGGAATTCGCAATTAGAAAATGGCGTAGGTTCTTGCCGGATTGATACCCAGCGAACAAGTGGTGGTAGTGCTGGCTGTAGCGGTGGCGACACTAAATAACGTGGCCACCTCTGCTCTGACTGTTAATGCTGCCGTTAATGCGCCCGTGCCCCCCCAGCCCCCCAGCATAGGTCTCAGCACTCTCACCGCCGGCGGCCAAGGTCCACTGATGGGCGCGCACATGAGTCGGAGCACCTTGGCTTTTTTCTTACCGGTGAGATTGTGTTCCGGTGCACTGTTCCTGTTTCTGCTGTCGGGTTGCGCCAGCCAGCAGATTGAAACCAGGGAAGCAACGCCCAGCGTGGAGATCCCGCATGGTTGGGATTTATCCGCGAATACCGGCGAACAGGATTGGCCTGACAGCATCTGGTGGAAATGCTTAGGCAGCGATGAGCTCGGTCAGTTGGTAACGTAGGGACGCTGGCGCGCCAGATCAAGTGATGATGCCGAGCCGGCCCTACTTTGCTCCGCCACCAAGTTGAGCACACGCTCCGCATTGACGACGTTCTATTTCGCGATTTCCAGACGATCATGTAGCGATAACAACTATAAATAAGTTGAGACGATACCACTGGTCACGGTCACCACTAAAGATGGATCGGTGGGGTCGCCTGCTGCAGAGAAATCGTAGCGTGCGAGCGTGGGCACGAATGCACCAAAGGGTAATCTTTACAACGCTACCGGTGCTTTGATGTGCGCCTGTGGATGATAATCGCTGATCTCAAAATCCTCAAAACGATAATCGAAGATCGACTCCGGACGCCGCGTGATGTGCAATTTTGGTAAAGTACCGGGCGTGCGTGATAGTTGCAGCTCGATCTGCTGAGTATGGTTGGCGTAGAGGTGGCAATCACCGCCGGTCCAGATGAAATCGCCGACATACAGGTTGCATTGCTGCGCCAGCATGTGCGTCAGTAACGAGTAGGATGCGACATTGAACGGCAGGCCGAGGAAGATGTCAGCGCTACGCTGGTACAACTGGCAAGACAGCTTGCCATTGGCTACATAGAACTGGAAAAAAGCATGGCAAGGCGGCAGTTTCATTTGTGGAATGTCGGCCACATTCCAGGCCGAGACAACCAGTCTTCGTGAATCCGGATTGTGCTTGATTTGTTCGACGACTTGCTTGATCTGGTCGATATGTTCGCCGTTCGGCGCCGGCCAGGAACGCCACTGATAGCCGTAGATCGGGCCCAGATTGCCATCGCTGTCGGCCCACTCGTTCCAAATTTTGACATCATTATCTTTTAGATACTGGATGTTAGTCGATCCGTTAAGGAACCAGATCAATTCGTGGATGATGGATCGCAGATGCAGCTTTTTGGTCGTTAACAGCGGGAAGCCGTCTTGCAGGTTGAAGCGCATCTGGTGACCGAACACTGACCGGGTACCGGTGCCGGTGCGATCGGTTTTGATGGTGCCATTTTGTTGTACATGGCACATGAGATCGAGATATTGGCGCAATTTTCTTAAATTTCTGAAACGGATAGCAAGATTATAACGTATCTGCCAGCCATTCTTACTCTGCTTGCGCCTTCAGTATCCGATCGATAGGCTGTTGGCTGAGCGGATGGGCCTCCAGTGGACTGACAGATAAGTTGAGAAACCGGTCGGTTCACTGTTGAGTTTTTCGAAGGTATAGGCCAGTTTTCTCAGGCTGATGCCGTTAGCCTTTAATATAGCGATGGCATAGTCGTTCGTTTCCAGTTCGATATCGCACGAGTATTTCAGATCAAGTACCAGTGGCGGAATACTGGTGATCAGTCCTGATACCTCACCGAACTAGCGATGTCACCGTGGCGCCGACCGCCGATCCTTGAACCAGGCGCCGCATCAGGTGACGTCGTTGCAAATGTCCCAGCTCATGCGCTAGCACACACATCAGCGCATCATCGTCGCTAAGCAGGCGCACTAGTTGGTCGTTCACGAGAACCTGGCCGTAAGGCAATACAAAGGCGTTGGCGACGATTTTACTTTGACGAAAAATGATCTGATAGTCTGATGCGCTCTGCAGCCGGTTGCTGCAGAGCGCGGAACCAGCTAATGATGGCATCTTGCTGCAACTTCGGCAGCGAGGATGCGTTAAATATGTGCTGGTCGAGAAGCGTCATGGCACCCGATGCCAATGCTCCTTTCAACCTACTCTAGCAAGGCGCCGGCAATCAGGCCGGAAGCGTCTGGCAGTAGATATAAATATCCCAGGAGCAGAATCAGCGCTGAGGTCGCTTGTAGCGTAGTGCGCCAGCTTTTCTGCGTGCGCACTACCAACGAATCGTGATATTACGTTACTGGCCAATAAGGCGGTAAAAGCATCATTGTCGGTGATTTAAAGATAGACGCCGTCGGCAAAATTTATCTTGCACGCTGCCCCGGTATGCGTTCGGATACTCGTAGTTCGGTAAGCGGTGCCTGCTTTTGCGTTTAACCGGAAATACAGACGATACTCGCATCGATCGTCAGTTTCACACTGTGCCGGGGTGGGATTTTGCCGTCGGAATAAAAAGCGAACACCAACCTGGATTGCATATTTGTATTTTCCCTGGATGCAATTTACAGAGACAGATCGGAGTCCAGTAAGACCGACATATCTTCGCCACCTATAGATCTGTGGGCTTCTTCATCTGCGACGAAGTTGTCTAGCTGAACCGGTGTGGCGTTCAGGATGACTGATTAAATCCGATACTTGAACGCACGAATCTGGGCGAACGGCTTGAACAAACCGAGCACGACCACAATGCCGATCAGGTTAGTGATCATGATGAAGGCCATTTTCGTGTCAATGCCGGAAGTGGTCATGATCTTCATGTTCGTCATCGTGATTCTGTGTGCCACCGATAAGCATGCTCCGGCCGGTTTTTCACCGATTGCAATCGGTCTGCGCCTAATTCTGATCCATTTTATCAGCATTCCAGTCGCGAATACTTCGGTGAATCTGGCACGTAGCACTAGCCAGGCTCTACTTATCGGCGGTTTTTCCTTGCAGCAGTTGTGGCTGTTCTGGATTGCGCCGCTGGTTGGTACTTTGATTTCCGGGGTTGTGTATCCGACTATTTATTTGGGGTGACAAAGACCAAGTCAGTCATTCCGGCACGATCGAATACAAAAAAGCGCAGCATGCCGCGCTTTTTTGTTTGTTCCTGGCGTGCGCTTCTTGTGCTAACCAGACACTCGCCATCTACCGCCGCTGACCCGCTCGATCTGCACCAGGTCTTGCCAGCTTTGTAACTGCTCGAACGATTGCGCTTGCAATAGCGCTCTTACTGCTGCAGCTTGATCGTAGCCATGCTCCATCAACAACCAGCCACCGTCTTTCAGATAACGTCCGGCATTGTTGACGATGATACGCAATGCACTCAAGCCATCGGCATGGTCTGTCAACGCATACTGCGGTTCAAAACGCAAGTCGCCCTCGCTCAGATGGCGGTCGCCGGCGACGACATACGGCGGATTGGAAACGATGACATCGAAGCGGCGCTGCCCCAATGCTGCGTACCAGTCGCTTTGTAGCAGTTCCAGTTGCGATGGATTGTGCGCCAGATGGCGCATGGTGTTGCGTTGTGCGACAGCCAGCGCTGCGGGACTGACATCCAGCGCCGTCACCTGAAGTGTGGGACGGCTGTGGGCAATAGCAATAGCGATTGCGCCAGAGCCGGTGCCAAGATCGAGCAGGCTCAGGGAGAAGTCGCTGTCGGCCGGCAGGCACTGCAGTGCCAGGTCGACCAGCAATTCAGTTTCCGGGCGCGGGATCAGTACGTCTGGCGTCACTTCCAGCTGTAGGCCATAAAACTCACGATGGCCGATAAGATATGCAATCGGTTCACCGTTTTGACGGCGCAGGAACAGCGCGGACAGCTGTTGCGCCTGTTCTGCATTCACGCAGCGTTCGTCCTGGGTAATCAACTGTATGCGCGTCAACTGCAACGCGTGCATCAGCAGGATGCGAGTTTCTAGCGGATTCAGCGACGATTGCCGCAATATCGTTGCAATATTGGTGCCGGCTTGAATGCTTGCCACCGGGGTGTCTGACGTTCTTGTCATTGAGCAGTGATCTTTAATAACTTAGTAGCGGCGATTGCGGTCGTCGTTTTGTTTGGACAGCGTAGCAACCAGGATCACCACCAGCACCACGAACCATAGCAATGACCATTGCGGGATCAACAGTCCGAGGATCGGATCGTACAGCGTGGTGCAGAGCGCAAACGCATCGACCTTGAATACCGACGGCAGCAGCGTAGCTGGCGGTAGCGCATTCATCGGTGCTTCCAGCGCATCACGACCGCAAGACGTCGATGGCTGGGAGATGATCCACAGATGCCAGATTGCAGTGCCAGCGCCGCCAACTCCGGCCAGGGTGGCGAGGGTGGCGAGGCCGACACCAGCTTTTTGTCCGCCGTTAGGTAAGCCTGCGCAAACCAGGCAAACCAGTGCGATAGCGGCAAATGCATAGCGCTGGATTACACATAGCGGGCAAGACTGCATGTCCAGGACGTGTTGCAGATAAAGTGCCCCGGCCAGAATGGCGAGAGAGATGAAGGCGACGATGAGCAGGACCGATTTGGATGTTTTCATTGTTGAAAGCCGATGATGGTTAGTGTGACGTCTCGCCAGATTATCTATTTTGTCTGTCAGTGGGGTAAACGAGTCAGCCACGTGCTTGGTTGATTGCATAGGATGCGTATGCAATTGCTTGGTTCCAGTATCAGCCATCAGCATATGCGATTTTCAAAATATGTGATCATTTGATCAAGCCCATCAGATGGCGTCGCCAAGTGCGGCCAGCAAGTCGGCCTGATGCTCGGCGGCCAGTGCATTGGTCAATTCCTGCAGGTCGCCATCCATGATGAAGTCGAGTTTGTATAAGGTCAGGTTGATGCGGTGGTCGGTCATGCGGCCTTGCGGGAAATTGTAGGTGCGGATCCGTTCACTGCGGTCGCCCGAGCCGATCAGCGATTTGCGGGTCGCCGCTTCTTTAGATTGTTGTTCCCGAAGTTGGCCGTCCTTAATACGCGCCGCCAGCACTTTCAATGCTGACGCTTTATTCTTGTGCTGGCTACGGTCATCCTGGCATTCGACTACGATGCCGGTCGGGATGTGCGTGATGCGCACCGCAGAATCGGTCTTGTTGATATGCTGGCCGCCGGCGCCGGAGGCGCGGTAGGTATCGATGCGGATATCGGCCGGATTGATCGCGACATGGCTCACTTCATCGGCTTCCGGCATGATCGCCACGGTGCATGCCGAAGTATGGATGCGGCCCTGGGTTTCGGTGGCCGGAACCCGTTGTACGCGGTGGCCGCCGGATTCGAATTTCAGTTTTGAATACGCGCCGAAGCCGGTTACACGTACGATGACTTCCTTGTATCCGCCGATCTCTGATGTCGATTCCGACACCATCTCCACCTGCCAGCGATTGCGTTCGGCGAAGCGCGTGTACATGCGCAGCAGGTCGCCAGCGAACAACGCCGATTCGCCGCCACCGGTACCAGCACGGATTTCCAGGAAAATATTGCGTTCATCGTTAGGATCTTTCGGTATTAGCATTTTCTGCAGATCGCCTCCCAGCTGCTCCATGCGCGCTTTGATAGCCTGAATTTCGTCTTGGGCGAATTTCTTCATGTCGGGATCCGACTGCATTTCCTGCGCTGCTTCGATGTCGCCATTGGCCTGCTGATAGGCTTGGTATAACTCGATCAGCGGGCCCAGCTCCGCGTGTTCACGCGTCAGATTGCGATAGCTGTCCATGTTGGCAGTAGCTTCTTCCTGGTTGAGGAGATCGTTGACCTCGACCAGACGATTGGCGAGTTGGTCGAGCGTTGCGATCATGGATGGGTTCATTGCGTCTGTCAATCAGAAGAAAAGGGTGAGGGCAGAATCAAGGCGTTGGCAACAGCGCTGCATGGTGCGCAGGGCGCAACGACATATCGAGGCCATGCGCGCAAATTGGAGGAATTGCGCAGGCGCGCTACTAACGCTTGGTGCGTAACAGTTGCGGCAACAGGGTCGCCAAGCGCGCACGTTCGTCGCCGTGAGCGTTATGCAGTGCCTGTTGCGGGCCATGCATAAATTTGGCGGTCAATCCTTTGGATAGTGCTTCCAGTACAACTTCGATATCTTTGCCCTTGGCCAGCATCTTGCGCGCGCGCTCCAGTTCCATGCGCCGCATTGCCTCGCTGGATTCCCGCAGATTTTGGATCACCGGCACTACCACCCGGTTGTCGACCCAGTGCATGAATGAATGTACGCGGGCTTCGATGATGGCTTTGGCGTGCGCCACAGCGGCCTGGCGGTTTTCCATACCGGTCTGTACCACCGCACCAAGATCGTCAACGGTGTACAGAAAAATATCGTCAAGGCGACCGATTTCGCTCTCGATATCGCGTGGCACCGCTAGATCTAGCATGAACATCGGTTTGTGCCGACGTGCCTTGACGGCGCGCTCTACCATGCCGAGGCCGATGATCGGCAAGCTCGACGCGGTGCTGGAGACGATGATATCGTAGTTTCCGAGTTCGATCGGCAGATCTGCCAGACGGATGGCTTGACCGTTGAAACGATGCGACAGCAGTTTTGCGCGTTCTAGAGTACGGTTGGCGACAGTCAGGGATTTCGGGTTTTGCGCGGCAAAATGGGTGGCGCACAATTCGATCATTTCACCGGCACCGATAAACAGCACGTGCTGGCCGGCGACCGCATCGAAAATCCGTTCCGACATGCGCACTGCGGCAGCCGCCATTGAGACGCTGTGAGCGCCGATTTCGGTGGTGCTGCGTACTTCCTTGGCGACCGCGAACGTGCGCTGGAATAACTGATGCAGATAGGTGCCGAGTCCACCCGCGGCTTCCGCGTGACGTACGGCATCTTTCATCTGGCCAAGAATCTGCGCTTCGCCAAGCACCATCGAATCGAGTCCCGAAGCAACGTGGAACGCATGGCGGACGGCATTGTCTTGCGGTAATGTGTACAGGTGCGGACGCAAGTCGGAGTAAGAAAGCTGGTGATAATGGGCCA
Organism: Collimonas sp. UBA1456; assembly: GCA_002325825.1. Taxonomy (GTDB): domain Bacteria; phylum Pseudomonadota; class Gammaproteobacteria; order Burkholderiales; family Burkholderiaceae_D; genus Collimonas. Next base: position 7,323 of record DCSW01000034.1, on the reverse strand, counting down.
GAAAGTGCGCTGTTGAATCGATTGCAGCATCAATTGCCCCGCCTAAGCTATTTTGTAAATCACCTGCTGCGTACAGCTCGGTGCGATTGCAGGTCGACAGGACCGCCACTTCATCTGCCATGTTGATGGCATTGCCACCGCTGAACCAGGCGCGCGCGGCCATCACCGCCTGGCCAATCTGGTCGGCCGGGAATGCCACCTTTTCGCGCAATGAAACAGGCGCGGTAGTGTGGTTGATTCCGACGGTCAGCATGTGCATGTGGGAGCGGTAATGGTAGTCGTTGGGAGGGGAAGTTGTTGTTAACCAGTGATTATACTCTTAGTCGTGTCTAGTGAAATTCCTGTCTTGCAAAGGCCATCATCGCGAATCTTAAATAATGAGCGCCAGTAGTGTCATGATGAAGGTGTTGCCCTCGCCGTTCTCGCTTGCCAGCGAAATATCGCATTATAAATGCTGCTGATTAATGTACCGGACAGCGCATTCGAACTGACCATGAATGACGCATTAAAAGTGTACCAGCCCTAGCCTTCAGACTTTATGTACCTGAAGATACATAAAGTCTGATCTGGTCGTGCAGCACGATGCCCAAGCCGGGGTCGACAATTTTGCACACCACCTGTGTGCAGCAATTTGCACGTATTTCAGGGGCAGAGTGCATATGATGCGGGTTATAGGCGATCGAATTGGAAATCAGATTGAACAGCGCCCGGGCCATCAGCGAGCTGAGCGACATCTGGCAGAAATTCCCTATCCTCAATGTCGATGATCAGTTCGCTCTTCTGGTTGTGGGCTAGGCTCCACATTTCATCGATAGCGCCGCGCCGTACAGCACATCCTGGAAATCGACTTCTTCCAAACGTTATTCGGCCGATTTAGTACATGCCAGTTGCACGAAGTTGTAGGCCAGCCCGAGTATCTTGCGCGCTGCCTGCTCCAGTCGTGAGAAAGCCGGTCAGCACTTGGTGCGCCGGATCGCAGGGGCCGCTCTTGACCAGTATGTCGCCCCCCTGTTGGTCCTGCACCGAGGTGCCGCTAGTGAGTGTCGATACGTGTTCAAGGTCGATCAGGTCCCACCAACTGAACGTGTGGTTAACACGCTACGTACTACGCCGTCCGAATCGGGTTCCAAATGGATATGACCGATGCCGCGTGCCGCATTGAGAAAGTTAAGAGTCTGGCAACAAGGCCTTGAGGCCGGGGCCGATGTTGGCAACGACCATCGGCAGCACGGCCAGCTTTTTGGCGGCAAGCGCTCTGGTGAGTGCGCGGTCATTGGCGTGTTGACTGGGGGATTTGTCTTGATCGGCTTCCGCCAGAATGACGTCGAGGCCAATAGTCAACGGATCGGCACGTATGACCCGGTTCAGCAGCTTGGCATGCAGCCAGCGCTCCCATGGCCAGCGCCCGAGTTTGCTGATACTGTAATCGTCAATGGCGACGATAATGATATCGTCGCGTGTCGGTCACGAGTCGGCGCGCATGAACTGATTAGAAAAGGCTCTGTCTTGGCTGCCAAGACCATCCATGTACCCCATGCCACCATCAGCATAGTGATCGCCAGCCATTGACAAAATACGACTCGCTTCAGGACTGAAATGACACTTGCCTGATCATGGTGAATTTAAGCGTGCGCACATCGGTGTATTTTCTTCAATATTTTACCGGAGTACTGCCGCCGATATTGCCTAGCGGCGAATCATCGCTGCTGATCCAGCGGCTGCCCATGTACACTTTTTTCGCAGTCGAGAACGACCCCCAACATAGCCATTGGGATCGATCGCCTTGATGCGGATGAAATAAGTATCGGTGGGCGGGACGTGGCACGATGATTTTTGATGTCGATGCCTCCTGCGTCAACAAAAATAACGAAAAACTGGCATCGCAGCCAATCTCAACCACGAATTTTTTCTGGGGTTTGGTAGGCCATCTTGCAAAACAAGTTGCCGTTGACTACATCGGCAATCTTGGACAATTGCACTGTTGGCAGGAGGACGAAGCTTTGCGGATCGTCGTAAATGTCCCTGATCGCTACCATCGGCTTATTCGACAATGGTCGCTACGCGCCAGAAATAATTACCTAGCGCTAGTTTGTCGGCAGTCAATTGCGTCGCCGTCAGTGCCGGCTCGTCAATCACTAGGTCATAAAAAGAGGCGTCGTTGGCGATCTGCAGGTGTATAGGTCTTGACATTCCGGATAGCTATAGAGATCAGGACCGGCAGTATGGCCATGGCCTTAACGCTGGTGACGTTGCCTTGTACGAGGCGGATTAGCGTTACCGGCTTGTTGCCCCGAGCGACAGCATGATTTCAGTGTGCGGACTATTGGTATAGCGCACGGTACGCAACTTCGTTAGTTTGATCTGGGGCTATTCTATGGCACGGCGATATGCGACTCTGACCAGGCAGGATCAGCATCGAGAAGCTGTTGCTACCGGTATTGATGATGGTGCTTTCCATCAGCGTGATACCGATGCTGATGTCAATCTCGCGGCCATCGCCCACTGTGGCGCGAACTGTGTTGGACATGGCCGAGACCCGAGCACGGCTAAAATCGTCCGGTCATTCTGGATGTTGTTGAGTTTTGCCAATTGCCCCCCAGTTCGGCAACGACGTTCAGCGTATCGCCAAGCCGCGCCCGATAAGTGATGGTGTCTGCGCCGACCTGCAGTGAGCCGGCGTTGAGTGCGGGTGCAGACAGCCAACAACTGCGCCGGCCCCGGGAATAAAAACAATAGAAAACCTATTTTATTGAATATGCTACGCATATCCGTTTACTTTACCAATATAACAAAGAGGCGATTCACCCCGTGAGTTGTTCTAATCGATAACCATCGCTATAGACAGGAGCGAGTTGGTAGCCATTTTCTGGCAGAAATTGTAACTTACCCCGTAGTCGTGATACACATGTGTCCATGGTGCGGGATGGAATGTCGACGTCACGCAACCATGCCGCCTCGAGAATTTAGGCCCGCGAGAGCTGGTGTCTCGGGTTGCTAAAAACAACAATGCTGGTTCGAATTCCTTCTGCGTTATCTCAATCGTCTTGCCGGTCGGTATCAAGCGCCCGGAACGAGTCTCAAACAAATAGTTGTTAAAGACGATTTGTTTCCTCAAATTCTGGATCGGATAGGCGCGCTTCAAAAGGGCTTGCACTCGCGCCACCAGTTCGGTGTGACGGATCGGTTTGATCATGTAGTTGTCGGCGCCAGTCAACAAGCCCTCAACGATGTCGTCTTCACTTGAGCAGCTGGTGATACATCATACGAGGATAGTTCTAGCAAATTTGTATCTGACCTAGCGGAATACTTCAAGTCCGTTCAGATCGGGGACTTGTCGGTCGAGAACCGGCATATCGTAGCTCTTTCGACGCAACTGGTTAAGTATCTCTGTCCCACTTTGAAATGGATGGTAGGTATGCCCAATGGATGTTAGCGCCTGACAAACTAGATTAGTTTGACCCGGATCGTCATCAAGGACAGCAATTCTCATGTTTTATATATTTTACATATGTTAGGTGGCGACCGCGCACGGGGAGAACATCGAAATTGTAGCGACTGCAGGAGTATAGTAATCTTATTGCTACATTGCCGAAAATATTCTTTCTCTAGCGGTTTCGGATTTTCGAAAAAAATAAAAAAATAATAAGCGATAGTTGTTGGATGTCGAATTACAGCAGTCTGAGTAATGCTTTACCGCGGGCTTGGCTTGTCGTGCGCTGAATCCGTTGTCATATAGTGTATGAGGGGGATTTGTAAAACGCCACTTTTCAGTGAAAAACAATTGCAAACCCCGATTCAGGGTCGCACATTGGTGTCGGTTCAACCGTAAACGTGCTGGTATATCGATCTGGCGCATCCTTTGCGTTGCAATACTGCGGTTGTCTCCAGCACAATCACATAGGTTGGGCCAGCTCGGCGTAGGGCTTTTATCTGATTTAAGTGTCTGGCAATACTACGTTGACGTCCAGCACATCAAGATTTCCCTGGCGGTCCAGGGAAATCTTGATGTCATCGGTATTCACCTTGGTGTACTTTGAGATCACCTCGATCAGTTCCTTGTGCAGCGTCGGCAGGAAATCGTGGTCGCTACGTCCGTTGCGTTCACGGGCGATGATGATCTGCAATCTCTCCTTGGCGGCCGACGCCGTCTTCGGCTTATTGTTGAATAAGAACGAGAGCAATGCCATGTTATTTCCCTCCAAAGATGCGGTGCAGGAAACCCTGTTTCTCATAGGAAGTGAAGCGCAGCGTGACGTCTTCGCCGAGGAAGCGCGAGACGACATCTTCGTAGGCCAGAGCAACATCGCTGCCCTTGATGTGGATTGCCGGATTGCCTTGATTAGAGGCGTGCAAGACCGATTCCGATTCTGGAATGATACCGATCAGCGGAATGCGTAGGATGTCCTGAACATCGGTATACGACAGCATTTCACCGGCTTCGACGCGTTTCGGCGAGTAGCGGGTAATCAGCAAGTGCTCTTTGACCGGTTCGCCGCCATTTTGGGCGCGACGCGACTTGGCCTGGATGATGCCGAGGATGCGGTCGGAGTCGCGTACCGATGAGACTTCCGGGTTGGTTACGACGATTGCCTCATCGGCAAAAGTCAGTGCCATAACCGCACCGCGCTCGATCCCAGCCGGCGAATCGCAGATGATGAATTCAAAATCCATCTTAATCAGGTCGTTGAGAACCGCTTCCACGCTGTCTTCGGTCAACGCATCCTTGTCGCGGGTTTGCGATGCCGGCAGGATGAACAGGTTGTCGCAATGTTTGTCCTTGATCAGCGCTTGGGTCAGCGTAGCTTCCTTGTTGACGACGTTGATCAGATCGTACACCACGCGACGTTCGCAGCCCATGATCAAATCCAGGTTACGCAGACCGACATCGAAGTCGAGTACAGCAGTCTTGTGGCCGCGCATGGCCAAACCCGATGCAAAGCTTGCGCTGGAGGTGGTTTTGCCAACTCCGCCTTTGCCGGACGTAACAACGATGATTTTTGCCACGAAAAGCTCCTAAGGTTATACATTGCGGAACAGAATTTAAGTGCCACCGAGGTTCAGCGAATGACACTAGCCGTGTGGTTCTGTCCCCACTTGACTAAATAAAATGGTTAAATTGTAAAGAGCCGCTGCAAAACAGTATTTCATTGTGACGGCAGCTCCGTGAAAAAACTTATGCGATCCCAGAAGCAATTAATTGCGGGATGCAGAATTGAGTGGTATTACGTCAATCCGGTCGCCGTTTAAGCGAATTTGTGCAGGTTGCCCCCTCTGCTCCAGTGGCAAGCCGTTTTCAAAAGTTCGGTAAATGCCCGCAATCGATACGAGTTCTGCTTCCATGCTGGCAGCAAAGATGCGTGCCGAGGTGTCGCCGTTGGCACCGGCCAATGCCCGTCCACGCAACGGCGCATAGACGTGAATACTGCCGTCGGCGATGATTTCGGCGCCATTATTAACAGTTGTGGTGATCACCAGATCGGCGTCGCGGGCATAAATGCGTTGCCCCGCACGTATCGGCGTGTCGACGATCATGGTAACGTTGGAAACGCGCTGCGTAATTGAGGCCGGCGCGGAGGCTGGCGTTGATACCGCTGTCGGTGGTTCCTGGCGTGTGGTACTGACGTTGTCGATGCTCAGTCCGCTGGCGATGATGTCGGCTTTCATTTCGGCTGACGCGTTGCGCACCGCGACGGCGTTCAATTGATATTTCTTGAGCAACCCGACCAGTTGCGGCCAATCAATGCGGGCGTGGTCGGGAGGTAATCCGCTGACATCGATGACGGCGAATTCATTTTCAAAGAAGTCAGCAGCGCCGCCGGTCATTGCCTGCAGCGCTGCTTCCAAGTTCATCGGGACTGCATCATGCAAGATGGCCGAAACTGCCACCACAGTTGTAATTTTTATTTCAATTGGCTTGTGAGATTTGTTTTTTAGCATAAAGCAGCGAGTTTAATGGGCGGTCGCAACATGGCGGCAAGGATGCACCGGCGGATTGGCATATGGGGCGACTTATAGGGCAATAGTTTCGTAAAAAGTGATGTTTTGTGTTGTAGTATTCTAAGATCTTACCAAATCCCGAGGTGATAGCAAAAAAAGCATGACATAAGTGTGGCTTTCCCGTTGCCGCCCGGTCGATTTGCTTATCGTTAATCCCGTAGTTGAAATTAGCAAACAGAAGCGTAAAAGTAAGCGCAAAAAGTATTTAGCCAACGCCGAGCCTTGTTTATTCGTGGCAGTCTGGCGCAGAATCGAGCCACACTGGTACGTGAATTTTCAAGCCCTACCATCTGGAGCAACCATTAAGTAGCTTGCGTTGAACTTTTTAGCTAAGAAAGCGATTCACGCAGCAGTAGGGCCGATTTTTCTGTGCGACTAGGTTGGTCATTGGGTTGATGCCAGCGTGTGTCCGTCATGCCATAGCATGCACATATTACGTTTCTTCCGGGATGGCCCGATATCCAATATTACTTACTTAACGTAACGAATTCGATGGCACCGGCTGCCCGAACTCGATGAGCTGTGCGTTGAATTTTTCAAGATATATATATATTTCAGAAAAATGTCAATGCCTGCATCGTTTTCGGATCTCGATAACTTTTTTCTGTTTAGCCCCGTCGGCAAGAATGCCTGCACCGATGATGTAGAACCGTGCTCCAAAAAAATCACCTAGTAATTGGTTTTCATCGCCCAGTTTCATTTCTTTGGCAAGTTCGATTTTTCGTACTACTGATAAGTCTCTGTCAGTATAGAAAATTGAGACAGAGGAATTATCAAGCATGTCCAATACAATTAATACAATTTTGTTGCGTTCCTTGGAATTCTGAACAAGCGACGAGATGGGCTTGATGCTGGCCAGCACATCTGAATTTCGCAATTTCACCGGTCGTACCTCTATGTGCCGCGCGAAAGGCACTCCTCGCCAGCTGGAGAGCTATGCATTGGTCAAATTTTGCAAGTGCCAGTTTCGGAACATCGTTGCGCTTTGCCGGATCTATTGGCGCACCCAGCTTCGCTGAAGCAAGCATCTCTGTGTAGCATCCCCCTTCGTATAAGTAGAGAAAGTGAGAATTGCAAAATCGTTGTTTGGTATCAGAAATGGCCTAATACGGTCGGCAATGAGTTGCTTTCATTTGAGGATTCAAGATAGTTCTCCCCCCTCCATTTTTAAGCAAAGTTAAAAGTAGAGGCTAAGTCGCAAGGGCCAATTTCTGCTTCGGGGGGGGCGCCGAGCGCCATGTTCGGGCGTTCGTGATTTTCATTCCAGGTCCTGTAAATAGATGTGTGTAGATATGCACGGTCCAATCTAGTATTTCAAAGAGATTG